>JAEWUR010000373.1 GCA_023397045.1 Planctomycetota bacterium | reverse complement strand
GGATGAGTTGCAGCAACAATTTCAAACAAGTGGGCATTGGAATGCACAATCACCTGGCGGCGAAGGAGGCGTTTCCGCCGGCCATGATCAATCCGGACGGCTGGTGGGGGTGGTCGACCTTCCTGCTTCCGTACATCGAACGGCAACCCGTCTACGACATGTACGATTTTTCGACGGACTACTATCCCCCATCGCCGACGGTCAACAACAACAAGAACGCAACCGGCACGGTGATCTCCGCGTACACCTGCGTGTCCGATCCTCAGCAGCCCGGCTGGGTCATTTGCAGTTCGCCGACCGGCGGGCAGGCGGGACCGCACCCGTGGGACCAAGCAGCGCAAACGAACCTCTGCGCAGTCTCCGACTCGGAGGAGTGGATGGCCGTATCCAGTAGCGGCGTCATTGGACCGTTCGGCAAAACATTGGCGGAGTGCGATGGCGCGCTGGGCTTGAACACGCCCACGAGAATCTCGGAAATCCGCGACGGCACGAGCAATACGTTGCTCGTCGGCGAGGTGACCGGGGCGGGACCGGATACGCATCGGGGACACTTTTGGGCTAGCTGGAACATGCTCGACACCAAGGAAGGCATCAACGGCCCGAACACGGTCAACGGAATCAGCGGATATCCCGACATGAGTCGGCCGAACGGCATTCGAGAGGCGGGTTTTGCCAGCTATCATCCGGGCGGATGTCATTTCCTGCTCTGCGATGGAAGCGTGCATTTTCTCTCGCAAAACATCGCCCAAAACGTGCTTACCTCGCTCACGACGCGCAACGGCGTGCGGAACTCGGGCGTCGACCCGGTTCTCGTGTCAGGGCCTCCTTGAGCAACGAAACAGCGCGTAGGGTCCGCCTCGCGGACCATGAAAAAAACAAAAAACGCAATGGCCCGCGCGGCGGAACCTACCTGGGAGTATTCAATGTCTTGGCGATCGTATGGCTATTGTCTGGGCGTCGTCTGCATCGCGACGGTTCTTTCGGGCTGCCGCGACCAGGGGCCGGAACGTGTCCAAGTGTCGGGCACGGTCACTTACAACGGAAAGCCGCTTTCAAGCGGGATGATTCGGTTCATGCCGACCGCTTCCACGAATGCGCCGATGGCCGGCGCGAAGATCAAAGACGGTCAATACACGCTGGACCAACACGGGGCGGTTCCCGTCGGTACGTTCAGGGTCGAGATCGAAGCCCTTCGCACGGTGGCCGCTCCTCCGGGCATGGTGCTTCCGTTGGATCTTCAAGGGAAAGAGGGCTTGGACCAACAGTACATTCCCGCAAAGTACAACGCGGCGTCGCAACTATCGATTACGATCGAGCCGGGCAGCCGGCCAATCACCCAGGATTATGATTTGACGGATTGAACAACCACCTACGAAAGAGATGAAGCATGGAAGGCAGTAAGATTCGCGTGTTGCAGATCGGCGCCGGCTCGATGGGAACGCGCCGGCTAAGGGACTTGAGCGCGCGCAAGGATATCGACCTTGGCGTGTACGACGTGCGGGAAGACCGCCGTACACGAGCGCGGGAACGGTTTTCGGCGGAACCCTTTGCCGACCTTCAGTCCGCATTGGCTTGGAATCCGGAAGCGTTGGTGATTTCGGCCTGCCCGGAGGAACACCGGCAATACGTCGAGTTGGCGTTGGAGCGGCGTCTGCATCATTTCTGCGAGGCACACGTTTGGACTCCCGATTTCCAAAGGATTGAAGCCGCCGAACAGGAAAACGGGCTTGTCTGCGCCTCCTCCAGTTCGATGTGCTTTCTTCCGGTCGTGCGAAAGCTGCGAGAATTGGCAGCGGATCAGCTTGGCGCCTTGCACGCCTACCAGATGATGCTTTCGACGTGGCTTCTCACCTGGCATCCATCCGAACGAGGGGCGTTTTACGCATGGCGGCGGCCGACCTCTGCCGCGCGCGAAATGGTGCCGTTCGAATTGCTCTATCTCAACGAGGTTTTCGGTTCGGCTGCCACCGCGGCCGGTTCCGTCAGCCGGCGTGGAGACCTCGAGATCGAATGCGAGGATACGTGGTCGGTGCAAATGAATCTTGCCGGCGGGGCGCACGGTCAGTTGACCGTCATCATGGGGTCACCGGTCTCGTGCCGCCGAGGCCTATGTTTCGGTGCGAATGGCGGGCTCTCGTTCGACATCTTCGCCGGCGAGATCGTATGCCATTGGAAGGACAGTGACCCGCATACCATCGAATGCGGCGCGATGACCGACGTCTTGGAAGCCGCCTACGCGGAGGAAATCAACCTGTTTGCCGAATCCGTGTTCGGCCGAGCCAAATGGCCGCACTCCTATCGAGCCAGCAGCATCGCCACGGCCACCTTGGCTGCCGCCGAGGCCAGCGCGCGCAGCGGTCGCTGGGAAACGGTGAACCCCTTGATTCAACCGGATCGCACGCCCACGGGCGAAACATGAAGCATGGCAGGTTGACAACGGAAAGAGAAAAAATGCACCAAGACAACGAGAAATCCATGAACGATATCCCCTCAAAATGTCAGCAGCTATACCACGCGGCGAAGTCGATCATACCGGGCGGCACCCAACTGTTGAGCAAACGCCCTGAGTTGTTTGCGCCGGACCAGTGGCCCGGCTATTATCGAGAAGCGCACGGCTGCGAGGTCGTCGACCTGGACGGTCGCCGTTACGTCGACATGTCGAGCATGGGAATTGGCACATGTCTTTTGGGATACAACGATCCGGACGTTTCCAAGGCCGTGGTGGCTCGGGTCCAGGCCGGCTCGATGTCCACGTTGAACAGTCCGGAGGAGGTCGAACTGGCGCAGTTGCTTCTGAGCATCCACCCCTGGGCCAAAAAGGTGCGTCTCGGTCGAACCGGTGGCGAGGCGATGGCAATCGCCATTCGCATTGCGCGGTGCCACACCGATCGAGACGTGGTGGCCTTTTGCGGATATCACGGATGGCACGATTGGTACCTGGCCGCCAATCGCACATCGCAGGACGAAAACGATCCGCTTCGCGAGCATTTGCTGCCGGGGCTTTCTTCGAAGGGGGTGCCGAGACAATTGGCGAACACCGCCTTGCCCTTTCAATACAACCAGATTGATTCGTTGGCCGAGATCGTTCGGAATCACGGGTCGCGGTTGGCGGCGGTTGTCATGGAACCGACTCGCAATTCAGAGCCGGCTGCCGGTTTTCTGGAAGGCGTGCGGGAATGGTGCGATCGCAGCGGCGCCGTGCTGGTGTTCGACGAGATCACGGCCGGCTGGCGTTTGACGTTGGGCGGTTCGCATCGGCGATTGGCCGTTCAGCCCGATATGGCCGTGTTCGCCAAGGCGCTTGGCAACGGCCATCCGATGGCCGCCATACTCGGCAGGGCCAACGTCATGGAGTCCGCCCAAGAGACGTTCATTTCGAGCACGTATTGGACCGAGGGCATCGGTCCGGTGGCCGCATTGGCGGCGGTGCGGAAGATGCAGCAAGTCGACGTTCCGAAACATACCGCAGCCATTGGGACGCAACTGCGGGAAGGCCTGTGCCGGATAGCCGCCCGAGAGGGCGTGCCGCTAAAGCTGTCGGGCTATCCCGCGTTAACCTACTTCAGTTTCGAGCATCCCGACGCGTTGGCTCTGCAAACGTTGTTGACGGTCCGCATGCTGGGGCACGGATTTCTCGCGGGAAATTGTTTCTATCCAAGTCTCGCGCACACGTCCGGACACGTTGCCGCCTATTTGTCGGCTGCGGAAGATGTATTTGCCGAACTGGGACAGGCCGCCCGAGATGGCGATGCGGCCGATCGCATTGGAGGGCCGGTGCGACATAGCGGTTTTTCGCGATTGGCTTAGAGCCTATTTGCACGTCCTCTCTCCCGTCGGGAGAGGGTTAGGGTGAGGGCTGTTTTCGCGATGATTCTCAATCCTGCGACCGTCTGGTCTCCAACAGGCTTCGGTATCGAGATAGGCTCCAAGAATGGCTGGACCACAGCCCGAGAAAAGAACAGGAATAAAAGTATATGAGCATCATGCATTACAGGCGTTTGACAATCACGTTGGGAGTGCTGGCTGCGGTTTCTCTCTTTCACGATCCGCAGTGTCGGGCGGCCTGGTACTACTCTGACAACGCGCACGCCTCGCCCGAAGTGTTAATGCCGTGGGAAAACGGCCGGGCAATCAGCCGGTCTTCCGATGGCACGATCCGCGTCTACAACGGCAGTGCCTCGAACGGCATCTACTCGGTCAGTTCCAGCGATTCCGGACGCACATGGGGCACTCCCTCGCTGGAATTCCAAGCACCCGGCAACGAAGGGAGTTTCACGGCGGCGGCCCTGTTGGCCCAAGACGGCGAGATGCACTTGTTCGGAATCTCGTGGCGAAACAAGGATGGCACGAATCCGAACGTCGATCGTTTTCTCGACCTATGGCACAACAGCACCACCGACGGCGGGCAAACCTGGCAGCAGGCGCAAGTGGTCTATCCCGGCTACATCGCCGGGCAGTCCTTTCCAACGCAACTCCCAAGCGGTCGCATCGTCTATCCGATTCCCGATTGGGTCGCCAATCGACCGAGCGAGCCGCCGACCGGCGAAATGGAAGTGACGTCCATTCACTCCGATGACGGCGGCGGCACATGGAACGTCTCGGCATCGCGGCTTACCGCTCCTTGCTACTGGGGCTTCAACGGGTTGAACGACGGCGCCGACGAGCCGGCTTCGGTGCAACTTCCCGACGGTCGGGCTTGGATGCTCATGCGAACGCAGACGGGGCGTTTGTATGAATCCTATTCGAACGACGGCGAGGCGTGGTCGCCGGCCGTGCCGTCACGATTCTATTCGTCGAGTTCGCCCTCCGCGCTGCTGCGGCTTCCCGATGACCGGATCGTCTTGACCTGGAACAACTGCGACCAGTCGCCTCGGGTTAATGGCGAGGGCAACTACGGCGGCCGCGACGTGCTTCATGCGGCGATTTCCGACGATGGCGGCCGTAGCTGGCACGGCTATCGCGAGATCTACCGCGACCCGTTGCGCAACTCCTATCCTTATACCGGAGCCGATCGCGGCACCTCCTATCCTTCCTTGACGTACACCGAGGACGGCCACGTGCTGATGATTACCGGCCAAGGCGACCCCGGCGACGGCCGACAGGTCCTGATGACGTTCGATCCGGATTGGCTCTACGAGACCCAGCAGGCCGACGACTTCTCGCAGGGGTTGGACAATTGGAGCGTCTTCACGAACTATGGAGAGGCTGCCAACTGGTGGCAAGCCAGGACCCAAGGACCCGAGTTGGTCGCCGATCCGGATCAGGTGGGCAAGATGATGTTGCACGTGCGACGCGCCGATGACAAGCCCGGCGACGGCGCGGTTTGGAACTTTCCCCAAGGCCATCAAGGAAACCTCGAAATCAAGCTCAAGCCGAACTCCGGACACCAGGCGTTCAGCATCTCTCTGTCCGACCATTTCTACCAACCGACCGATGCCAACGGAGCGTTGTTTCGGCTCCTAGTGGACGACCAGGGCACCCTATCCGCCGGCGGACAGATCCTTCAAGACGACGTGTGGAGCATACTGAACTTCGACTGGGACGCCGCGGCCGGCACGTGCAATGTCTTGGCGAACGGCCAACTCGTGGGCGTTTTGCCGTTGCTCGGCCCGACCGAAGGGTTGTCGTATCTGCGATTGCAGTCGTTGGCCGACGGCGTGGATAGGGCCGGCTTCTACGTCGATTCGGTTTCCGTCGTGGTGAGCGCGCCGGAACCTGGGAGCATCGCCATGTTGCTGGCGGGTTCATTATTGCTTGTCATGTTTCGTTGCCGAAGACGATTCAAAGCCAACGCCTGACAGACGCAAATCATGCAAAAAACATCGCGCCGAGAGTTTTTGAAGTGGTCGTCCGCCGTTACGGGCTCGGCCGTTGCTTCCCGTATCGCAGTCGCGATGGAAAAGGAGACGGCGAGCGATGGATGCTCCATGAAGTCTAGTAAAAACGACGCCAAACCTGCCGCGCCGGGTTGCCCTCCCGAAATTCGCGCGGCGTTGAGCGGGCCCTGGCCGTCGCTCTGCACTCCCTTTACTCGTCAGGGTGAGATCGACTTCGATGCGTTACGTGGGCAAATCGATTTCTGCATCGAGGCGAAATCCAAGGCACTGGTTCTCACCTGGGGAGACAGCCTGTTTTCCATCCTTACCGATGCGGAAATCGCTGAGTTGACCAAGTCGGTCGTTCAGCACGTCAACGGTCGCGCCTTCGTCGTCGCGGCCGGCGACCGGTGGTGGACCGGGAAGACCGTCGAGTTTGCCGAATACTGCAAGGAACTCGGCGCCGACATGCTGATGGTCCTTCCGCCCGACTGGGCCGCATCCACCACGGTCGATTCATTGGTCGAATACTACCGCGCCGTGGCCGAGAAGATTCCCGTGATGGTCGTGACCAATTACCTTGGCGCGCGCGGAGCGACCTTCGGGTTGGAACTTTGCCGGCGATTGTACCACGAAGTGCCCGGCGTGATGGCGGTCAAAGATGATCTCGGCGGCGAGTTCATCTGCAAGCTGTGCCTGATGACACACGATCGATGGGCTCTGTCGGCCGGCGGGCAGAAGCAGAATCACATGCTGATGCACCCCTACGGCGCCGACGGCTATCTTTCACTGTTCCTCACGTTCAAGCCCGAGATTGCCTGGCGTTATTGGGCGGCGATCGAGACCGGCAACATCTCGGCGGCTCGCGACGTGATTCGCGATTATGACATGCCGTTGTTCGACTATCTCTTGAAGAGCGAGGGCGGCTTTGACGCGGCCATCCACGGGATCTATGAGTTGTTCGGTCTGGCCAAGCGATGGCGCCGTCCACCCTATCATTCGCTGACCGACCAACAAATGGAGCGACTCGCCGAGTTCCTCCGCAAGACGAAAATCATGTGACACGATCAACATCGAGAACTGAATTAATGAAGATAACCACTGGGATTCCTGTCAAAGCGGCGTTTCTCGCCGCCTGGATGATCGCCGCATCGGTTTCGTGGCATTCGGGCCAACTCCTGGCACAAGATCCGCCGCCTATCGCGCCGTCCGCCAAGGCGCCGTGGGCCGGAAAAGGTCAGTATCGCGTTCTCGTCGAGGTGCCGCCTCGCGACTTGGGCGGTCGCACGCACGACCAGATTCCGGCGAGGTTGAAGGTTGATCTTGCCGAGGTTCTCAACAGCCTGGGCGTCGAGGGCAAGCCGGACCTCGGTCGAATTCAGGTGATCCGTTGCGACGAAAAAACAGGCAAACCTGTCGTCTGCAAGACCTTTCGCGGACAAGGACGGCATGACGTGCCCTATCGTTTCGACGACTTCGACCGCCGGAGCTTGTGCTTCTGGTACGACATTGAAGGCAACGGCCACGAGGGACAATTGGTGTGGGAACACACGCAAAATGAGTCTGCGGCGGCACATTACGCGATCTACTTCGACGCCGTGACGCCGGGGGAACGCTCAAACGAATCGCCGATGCCGCTGCTGGGCGACGGCGATGCGCTGTTTTCCGACCAAAGCGACGGGTTCCTCATCACCGCCCTGCACTGCAAGCCTACCGTGTGCGATTGGAACGGCGACGGGCTTCTGGACGTGTTGGTGGGCGAGACCCAAGGCCATATCGTCTTTTTCCAGAACGTCGGCACGAAGCAGGAACCAAAGTTCGCGCGAGGCGAGTTTCTCATGCTTGACGGAGGGCCGCTGAGAATCCTCTACAGCACCGCGCCTTGCGCGGTGGACTGGGACGATGACGGCCTGATCGACCTTGTGGTGGGCCGCGAAATGGGCGGCGAAATCCTCTTCCTGAAGAACGTCGGAACGCCAACCAGTCCGAGACTGACCTCGCGCGGGCCGATCCAGGCCGACGGCAAGCCCATCGTCATCCCGCCGCAACTCAAGACCGGCGAGACCTTTTTCACTCAAGAAATCATGTCCGTGCCGCATGTCGTCGACTGGAACGGCGATGGCTGCAAGGACCTGTTGGTGGGCGGCTACGTCAGTGGCGCGATCTTCTACTTCGAGAACACTCGCAAGGAAAAGGGAGTGCCCGAACTCGTCGCACGCGGGCCGATCGAGGCCGACGGCGAAACGCTTCGCATCGGCTCGGCGGCGTCGCCGTGCGTCGACGACTTCGACGGCGATGGGTTATTGGACCTGATCACCGCACGAGGCAATGTCATGATGGGCCAAAACGATCCAACCGGCATAGCCTATTTCAAGAACGTGGGCACGCCGACTAAACCAGAATTGAAAGAACAGCCGTTTCCGTTTGCCAACCCGCATCACGTGGGCATCGTCGCGGTGCCGTGTGCCGCCGATTGGAATAGCGACGGGTTACAGGACCTTGTCGTCGGCAACTTCACCCACGTTCAACTCTATCGCAACATCGGCAGCCGCACGGAACCGCGGTTCGAGTTGGCCGAGGCGTTGAAGAACCGATGGGGGCCCGTGCGCACCGGCGGCTTCTCGACCTCGCCGGCCGATTGGAACGGCGATGGGCGTCTTGATCTCGCCTACGCATTGGACGGTCACGTCGACCTGAAACTCAACGTCGATCCGCGCAATCCGCCACGGTGGAAGGACGCCGGCGCGCTGTGTGCGGGCGGCAAGCCGATCGACTACGTCTTCCCCATCGGCGACGCCGAGATGTTTCCGCTGATCGTCGACTTCGACCGGGACGGCCTGCCCGATCTGGTTCTCGGATTGGCGGACGGCTACGTCTGGTACTACAAAAACACGGGCAGCCCGACGGAACCCAAGCTTGCCG
>JAEWUR010000199.1 GCA_023397045.1 Planctomycetota bacterium | reverse complement strand
TGCTGGTCCTGGTCACGTGCATCTCGACGCTCGTGGCGGTCTACTCGATCGGCTACATGCGCGACGATCCCGGCTATTGGAGATTTTTCTCGTACATTTCGCTGTTTGTCTTCGCCATGACGATGTTGGTGGCGGCCAACAATTTCGTGCTGCTGTTCGCCTTCTGGGAGATGGTCGGCCTGTGCAGCTATCTGCTGATCGGTTTCTGGTTCGAAAAGCCCGCCGCGGCCGCCGCCGGCAAAAAAGCCTTCCTGGTCAATCGCATCGGCGACGCCGGATTCCTGCTCGGCATGTTTCTGATCTGGACGACGTTCGGCACGCTCGATTACGACGGCGTTTTTGCAGCGATCCATTCGCCCGGCGGTTGGACGATCACGGCCATCTGCCTTCTGCTGTTGCTCGGGGCATGCGGCAAGAGCGCCCAGTTCCCGCTGCATGTCTGGCTGCCCGACGCGATGGAAGGCCCGACGCCGGTCAGCGCGTTAATCCACGCGGCGACGATGGTCACGGCCGGCGTCTACATGATCGCGCGATGCTCGCCGCTGTTCGTTGCGTCGGTCGATGCGCAGCATACGGTGGCCATCCTCGGCGGCATCACGGCACTGCTCGGCGGAATCATCGCCGTCACCCAGACTGACCTCAAGCGGATCCTCGCCTATTCGACCATCAGCCACCTCGGCTACATGTTCATCGCACTCGGCATGGGCACCCTTTTGGGCGCGACGGCCGGCATGTTCCACCTGCTGACCCACGCCTTCTTCAAGGCGCTGCTATTCCTCGGCGCCGGCAGCGTCATGCACGCCATGGGCGGCGTGATCGACATCCGGCAGATCGGCGGCCTGCGGCGTCGCATGCCGATCACGTTCTGGACGTTCTTGGCCGGCAGCCTCGCCATTGCCGGCGTGCCGCCGCTGGCCGGTTTTTGGAGCAAGGATTCGATCCTGCTCGCCATTCAACAAAAAGCCTCGCTCGGCGACGTGGCCGACCTGTACCGAATGCTGTTCGCGTCGTCGACGTTCGGAATCCTGCTGATCGACCTCTACATGTTCCGGCCGTTTTTCACGGTCTTTTTCGGACCCGAGCGAATTCCGCGCGAGGCCGGCCACCACGCCCACGAATCGCCCGGCGTAATGACCGTCCCGCTGATGATTCTGGCGTTCGGGTCGATCGTCGTCGGGGCGTATTTTGAATACACGCACGGTTTCGCCGATTTCCTGGCTGCCACGCCCTCTTGGACGCCGTTGCCGTCGAACCTGCCGGCCGAGCACGGACATATCGGCGTCATGAGCACAATCATCACGTTCTCAGGCATCGCATTGACGGCCGCGTTATACCTGGGCCGCCGAACGATGGTCGATCGGCTCACCCGGCTGATGAACGTCTTCGGACTGTACACGCTTTCCTACGGGAAGTTTTTCATCGACGCGATCTACACGGCCACGATCATCTGGCCGCTGTTGGGAATTGCCCGGTTGGCGGCCCGATTCGATTCCACCATAATAGATGGCCTGGTCGACTCGATCGGCGCCGCGCCGAAACGGATCGGCGCGGCCTTGCGACCTCTGCAAAACGGTTTGGTCGAGTTTTACGCCCTGGCCATGATGCTGGGGCTGTTGGTCCTCATGGGAGCGTTGTTGATGTGAGCGATGTTTAGCGGGGCCGCTTGCGGCCCGCGATTTTCGTCGCTCAACGGGCGGGCCGCAAGCGGCCCCGCTAAACGGAAATTATGGCCACCTTGTTATTAACGACACTGCTGCTTCCTTTGGCCGGCGCGGCGATTCTGCCGGGCGATCGGATCGCCGCGCGCCGCTGGGCACTCGGGATCGCGCTGGCGGTCTTCGGCATGGCCGTGGTGTTGCTGGCGAGATACCCCGGCGGGACGGAACCGTTCGCCTCGGTCGATCTGGCGTGGCTCCAACAAATCGGCTCGCCGGTCGACGTGCGATTCAGCATCGCCATCGACGGACTGAGCGTCTGGCTCTTTGGGCTGACCGCGCTGCTGATGATCGTTGCCGTGCTGATCGGTTGGGAGGCGATCGACGAGCAAGCCTCGTTGTACTACCGGCTGCTGCTGGCATTGGAAACCGGCATGCTCGGCGTGTTCGTCGCCCGGGATATCCTGCTGTTTTACGTCTTTTTCGAGTTCACGCTCATTCCGCTGTTCTTCCTGATCGGCATCTGGGGTAGCGCCGAACGACGCTGGGCGGCCGTCAAGTTTTTCCTGTTCACGTTGGCCGGCAGCGTGCTGACGTTCCTCGGCCTGCTGGCCATCGTGCTGTGGCACTTTTTCCATTCGGCCGGCGAATTGACGTTCTCGATTCCCGCGTTGACCGCCGGCCTGCGGTCCCATCCGATCGACCCGGCCATACAGATCGCGATTTTTCTCGCGCTGTTTGCCGGATTCGCGGTCAAGGTGCCGCTGTTTCCGTTCCATACGTGGCTGCCCTTGGCCCACGTCGAGGCCCCGACGGCCGGCAGCGTCGTCTTGGCCGGCGTGCTGCTGAAAGTGGGCGTCTACGGATTCGCACGGTTCAATGTGGCAATGCTCCCCCAGGCCACCGCCATGCTGATGCCCTGGCTGCTCTGGCTTTCGGTGGCCGGAATCATCTACGGCGCGATGGTCGCCTTGGCCCAACGCGATATCAAGCGGCTGATCGCCTATTCGAGCGTCAGCCACATGGGCTTCTGTATGCTGGGACTGTTCGCCCTGAACCAAATCAGCGTCGAGGGCGGCGTTCTGCAAATGGTCAACCACGGGCTGTCGACCGGCGGACTGTTCGCCGTCGTCGGCATGGTCTACGAACGCTACCACACCCGGCAGATCGCCGAGTTGGGCGGATTGGCCCAACGGCTGCCCATCTTGGCGTTCTTCATGCTCGTCTTGACGCTTTCGAGCATCGCCACGCCGGGCCTGAACGGGTTCGTCGGCGAATTTCTGATCCTGCTCGGCACGTTCCAGCGATGTTGGCTCAACGCGCCGTCGCACGATTGGCTCCAGTACCGCGCCATCGGCGTCCTTGGCGTCTCCGGCGTCATCCTCGGCGCGTGGTACATGCTCTGGCTCTACCAACGCGTGTTCTTCGGACCCCTGGTCGAGCCGAAACTCAGCAAAGGCCGCTCAAAATCGTCGCCTCCCGCTTCGGAAGAGGGCCATCCCATCCGCGACCTCGGCCCGCGCGAGATCGGCTGCCTCGTGCCGTTGGTCGTGCTGATGTTATGGATCGGGCTATACCCGCAGTTCTTCCTCGAACGTATGGCGCCGACGCTCCGAGAATTGACCGCCCCGGCCATGGAAGCCGTCGAAAAACGGCAAATCGAGGCCGAAGCTTCTCTGAAGCCCAAGGAATTGACATGCATTGGCAAACGATCGTCCTGTGGGTGCCACTGGCTCTGCCAGTGCTCGGAGCCGCTCACCGTTCGGCACTGGCAAAGCCAGTGGCACTCTGAAACCGTCCAAACAATAGTCCCGTTAATTTGACGAGCCACGCGACCC
>JAEWUR010000154.1 GCA_023397045.1 Planctomycetota bacterium | reverse complement strand
CCGGGAGAGGGCTAGGGTGAGGGCTGGGTGAATGAGCGGAGACATGCGCAGTAAGAAATCCTGAATCCGGATTGAATGAGGACGGAAGAGATGGCACGCATCAATAAGCAAAGCCCTGTCCCAAGGATCAGAACCGAAGAAGAGCAGAAGGGAATCGCATCTGACGTCATCTACGAATGGAAGATGTTCTCTTGGACATTTGAAGCTCTTCGCAGAAGTTCGGTTGAAAAGGTACTCAGCGTAAAGGAGATTCCGTTTCCTGCTGTGCTTTGTTATGGTACCTCCCTCTATGAAGAGGACGCCTCGGCAATGCTTGAACCCTTTTTGCTTCATGCTCGCAATATCCGCGATTTTTTGTATCGCGATTTTGCACAAAGAGAGGATGACGTCCTTGCTGCCGACTTCTTCGATGATGCGGCTCTGTGGACAGCTCGACGCCCGCCTATTGGGAAATATCTGGAAAGCCTCAGGGAGCGCCTCAACAAAGCGGTGGCTCACCTTTCTTACAGACGTCTAAAAAATCGAAGCGACGAAGGGTGGGATATCAAGCAAATCAAGTCTGAGTTGCGCACGCCCTGGAATGCTTTCATTAGGACTTTGCCTCAAAAGAAAAAGCAATGGTTCGAAAATTGGCAATGAATTACTCACACAGCCCTCACCCTAACCCTCTCCCAAGGGGCGACGGGACCGGACGGGGATGAGACAACGCATACAAAATAACTCCGGGAGAAGAAGGGAAGGCCGAACGAACTTCAGCCCTCACCCTAGCCCTCTCCCGGAGGGAGAGGGGACCGGAGGAAACACATGGCATTTCGATTCGACAAACTAACGCTGAAAGCTCAAGAGGCCGTGGCGGGCGCACAATCGCTCGCGACCGATCGCGGCAATGCGCAGATCGATCCGCTGCATCTGCTGGCCGCGCTGCTGGATGAAGATCAAGGCATCGTCGGGCCAATCCTCGATCGGATCGGCGTCAATCGGCAACAACTCGATTCGATTGTTGAGGCCGAGCTGAAACATTTCGCGCAGGTTTCGGGCGGGGCGCCGCCGCAGATGAGCCGCGAATTGAATCAGGTGCTCGAAGCCGCACAGCGCGAAGCCGATGCGATGAAGGACGAGTTCGTCTCGACCGAGCATCTTTTGCTAGCCCTTGCCAAGGTTGAATCGAAGGCGAAAATCGTCCTGAAACTCAACGCCGTTACTGAGCGGGACCTACTAAAAGTGTTGCAGGCGGTGCGCGGCAGCGCGCGGGTGACGGATCAGACGCCCGAAGATAAGTTCCAGGCGCTGCAACGCTACGGCATCGATCTGGTCGACCGCGCCCGGCAAGGAAAACTCGACCCGGTGATCGGCCGCGATCAAGAAATCCGTCGGGTGATCCAAGTGCTCTCGCGTCGGACAAAGAACAATCCCGTGCTGATCGGCGAGCCCGGCGTCGGCAAGACTGCGATCGCCGAAGGGCTGGCGCTGCGCATTGTTGATGCCGACGTGCCCGAGAGCTTGAAAAACCGCCGGCTGATCGCGCTCGACATGGGCGCGCTGGTGGCCGGCACGAAATTCCGCGGCGAGTTCGAAGAGCGGCTCAAGGCCGTGCTGCGCGAAGTCAACGACGCGGGCAATGTGATCCTGTTCATCGACGAATTGCACACCGTCGTCGGCGCCGGCCGCGCCGAGGGCGGCAGCGACGCGGCGAACTTGCTAAAACCTGCGCTGGCGCGTGGCGAGTTGCGATGCATTGGCGCCACGACGCTCGACGAGTATCGGAAATACATCGAAAAGGACGCGGCGTTGGAGCGGCGGTTCCAGCCGGTCATGGTCGGCGAGCCGTCGGTCGAAGATACGATCGCGATTTTGCGCGGTTTGAAGCCGCGCTACGAGGCGCATCACAAGGGCGTGCGGATCAAGGACTCGGCGCTCGTGGCGGCGGCGAATCTGTCGCATCGGTACATTGCCGACCGGTTTCTGCCTGACAAGGCGATCGACCTGATGGACGAGGCCACCAGCCGGCTGGCGATGGAGTTGGAAAGCGTGCCCGGCGAGATCGACGTCGTGCAGCGGCGGCTCGTGCAGCTTGAGTTGGCCGATCGGCAGTTGGCCGACGAGACCGAAGAACATGCCCAGCAGCGTCGTGAAGAAGTCCAAGAGGAGATGGCCGAGTTGCGCAAGAAGCTGGCCGACCTGCGGCAGCAATGGGAGCTCGAAAAGAGCGGCCTCGGCGACGTCCAGGACATTCGCAAACGCTTGATGGACGCGCAGTTGCAGTACAACCAGTTGGCGGCCGGCATCAAGGAGAAGCAGTCGGCCGGCAGCATGGTCCGCGAAGAGGACTATCAGAAACTCTACGAGCTCGATTTGCAGCAGAAGAAGCTGGCCACACAGTTGGAGACTTCGGAATCCGATGAAAAGCCGGCCCTGACGCATTCGCGTCTGTTGCGTCAGGAGGTCGGCCCGGAAGAGATCGCCGAAGTGGTCAGCGCTTGGACGGGCATTCCCATCTCGCGAATGATGGAGACCGAGCGGGCGAAACTCTTAGTCTTAGAAGATCGGATTCATCAGCGTTTGGTCGGCCAGGACGAGGCCGTCGAGGCCGTGGCGAACGCCGTGCGACGCAACCGGTCGGGCTTGCAAGACCCGAACCGGCCGATCGGCTCGTTCATTTTCCTCGGCCCAACGGGCGTCGGCAAGACCGAACTGTGCAAAGCGCTGGCCGAGGTGATGTTCGACAGCCAGGACGCGATGATTCGGCTCGACATGAGCGAGTTCATGGAGCGGCACACCGTCAGTCGATTGATCGGCGCCCCACCGGGCTACGTCGGCTATGAAGAGGGCGGCGCGTTGACCGAGGCCGTTCGACGCCGGCCGTATGCCGTGATCCTGTTGGACGAAATCGAAAAGGCCCATCGCGACGTCTTTAATATTCTGTTGCAAGTGCTCGACGACGGGCGTTTGAGCGACAACCAGGGCCACACGGTCGATTTCACGAACACGATCGTCGTGATGACCAGCAACATTGGCAGCCAGGTGATCCAAGAGATCTCGAAAGAGGGCGGCACCGAGGACGAGATGCGCGACGCGGTGATGGAGACGCTCCAAACCCGATTCCTGCCCGAGTTCCTCAACCGCGTCGACGAGATCATGATCTTCCATCCGCTGGGCAAGGACCAGATCCGTCAGATCGTCGATCTGCAAGTGGTTCGGCTGCGCAATCAGTTGTCGGAGAAGGGCATCGAGTTGGACGTGACCGACGCCGCACTATCCGAGATCGCCGCCGAGGGCTACGACCCGACCTACGGCGCCCGACCGCTGAAGCGAGTGATCCAACAGCGCATCCAAAACCCATTGGCCGTCGAGTTGCTGAAGCGCGAGTTCGAGCCAGGCAGCCGCGTGACGATCGACTATGCCGACGGCGAGTTCACGTTCGAGCGGAAGGATTGACAATGAACAAAAGCTTTTCAGACGTAATACGCACTGGTGGTTCTGCGTGCGGCTATATTTCACTAGCCCTTGTAATCATGGGTAATCCATATAAGCTGTCGTCTGACCAAATCTGGATGGCGTGCATAATAGGTGGGGTTTCTTTGCTTGTCCCACTTATTGTCGATTACATTCTGCCGATGCGGCACGCAAGGGAGCGCAGGATTCTGCTCGGGGTATGGCATGTCAAGAAAGAAGGCTATGATTACGATACAGAGTGGACCTTCGTTGATGACGGCACGGCCACCGTCACTACTCGAGATGCCATGACCGAAAAATACTTGGATCATGGATGGTGGCGAATAG
>JAEWUR010000115.1 GCA_023397045.1 Planctomycetota bacterium | reverse complement strand
CATTGATCGCGTACACAAAGTTTCGATCATTCCGCGCGGCCGGGCGCTGGGCGTCACCCAACTGCTGCCCGAGGAAGATCGAATGGACATCTGCGAAAGCGAGCTGAAAAGCCGGCTGCTGTTCGCGCTCGGCGGTCGGTCGGCCGAAAAGATCATCTTCAACGAATACAGCGCCGGCGCGGCCGACGACCTGGACAAGGCCACGCAACTTGCCCGGCGCATGGTGACGCACTGGGGCATGAGCGAGCGGCTCGGCCCGGTCGCCTTCCGCGACAGCGAAGACCATCCGTTCCTCGGCCGCGAAATGGCCGAACCGCGCCGTTTCAGCGAGCATACGGCCCAGGTGATCGACGAGGAGGTTTCTCGCCTGCTCCGCGACGCGTCGGACAAGGCGATGACGCTATTGACCGAGAACCGCGATAAACTCGATGCTTTGGCAAAACGGCTGGAGGAAGTCGAGACGCTTGACGAAGAAGAGATCGAGAAACTGATCGGCGCGTCGATCAACAAACCAGGCGGCGCGTCGGTCTAAACGGCCTGGCGGCCCGTTGCAAAAAGTCGATTCGGGGGAAAGTTGAGTGCCACTGGCTCTGCCAGTGCCGTGAAAACGCGAGGGAGTTCAGCACTGGCAAAGCCAGTGGCACACTTTCCAATAGACGGTTAGCATCATTCACAAGAGGATTCATCATGCTGGCTCACAATGTTTACTTTTCGCTCAACGACAACAGTCCGGCGGCCGTCAAGGCGATGGTCGACGATTGCCATCTCTATCTCGCCAAACTGCCCGGCGTTATTTTTTATGCCGCCGGAACGCTCTCCGATGTCGATCGGCCCGTGAGCGACCGCAATTTCGACATTGGGCTGCATGTGGTTTTCAACGATCGTGCTTCGCTGGACGTTTACTCGTCGCACCCGAAGCATCTTGAGTTCATCGCGAAGCACAAGCCGAATTGGAAGAACATTCGCGTGTTCGATTCCGACGTCGAAAGCGCTTGATGCATTCGACTAGGCCCCGGCCATGAGGCGCCCCACGAGGAACTTCAGGCCGAGCAAGATCAACACGAGGCCGCCGGCCACCTCGGCCCAACGACCCCATCGCGAGCCGATTCGGTTGCCGAAGGTCATGCCGACGACCGTCAGCGCCGCCGCGACGATGCCAATCACGATGCTCGGCAGCCAGACCGATACGCCCAGCAGCGCCATACTCATGCCGACCGCCAAGGCGTCGATGCTGGTGGCCACGGAAAGCGTGACGAGTCGCAAGCCGCGCGTCGGATCGCTGGTTTGGCGTTCTTTTTCCGGCAGAAACGCCTCGGCAAGCATCTTGCCGCCGACATAGGCCAGAAGAACGAACGCCACCCAATGGGCGTAGGCGTGGACGTAGGTTGTTAGCTTGCCGCCGGCAAGCCAACCGATCACCGGCATCATGAATTGGAACAGTCCAAAATGGAAGCCGAGCCGAAAGACGTGCCGGGGCGTCACGGGGTCGATCGTCAGACCGGCGGCAATGGCCACGGCAAACGCGTCCATCGCCAGACCAACGGAGAGGGCCAATATCGAAAGCCAGCTAAGTTCCATGTTCACTTGGGGTTCTATTCAATCATACCTTGCGGCGAAAAGACCATCCTACCAAAGACCGCACCGGGCTTCGAGGCTTTATCGGCGCTAAATCGCTAGGTCTGTCTGTTTTCTCTAGACGCCCCAGTTATTCTTGACGCGGACTTGGCAACTTAGGATAATCCCGCACTCTTGATCCTGTTGGGCGAGCGGGATTCGAGCATCATTCGCAATCGGAGCAAGGAGAATTCCCGTGATCTGGATGCCTGGGCGAAGGTCGGCGTTGGTCGTTTTCGGCGCGATGATGATTCTATCGGTCGGGTGCATGTCGCCCTATCATGCCGATCGCGGCGCGGCCGTGGGCGGTCTGCTTGGAGCGGGCACCGGCGCACTTGTCGGTGCGGCTTCGGGACATCCCGGAGCCGGTGCAGCCATCGGTGCGGGCGTCGGCGCACTAAGCGGTGCGGCCATCGGCAACGCGGTCGATGAAGTCGAGGCGAAAAATCGTGCGATGATCGCGCAGCAACTTGGCCGCCAAGTCTCACCCGGCGCTGTGACGACCGCTGACGTCGTCGCCATGACCAAGGCGGGGGTCAATGAAGATCTGATCGTCAATCACGTTCGCGCGAATCGGATGACCGCGCCGTTGCAGACCAATGACCTGATCCAACTTCAGCAGGAAGGCGTCAGTTCGAAAGTCATTGCCCAGATGCAGGCGTCGCCACCGCAGGCGGTTCAACCGGTCGTCGTTCAGGAGCCTGGTCCGACACCGGTGATCGTCGAAGAGTATCACTACGCGCCATATTGCGGACCGCATTGCTATCCGCCGCCCCACTGGCGTCGTCCGGCCGTCGTTTTGTATTGATCGACGATCGTCAAGCGATTATTTGCCCGCCGATTTCGTTTCGAGCGCGAAATCGCATGTGTTGAGGCCGGGTGCGATGTCGCAGGTCAATTCTGACTGGAGGTTGTATCGGGCGGGAATGGTCTCGGCCGTCTCCTCGATCATCGTGCCTTTCGGCGCGGGCGGCATGGCGGGCAGTTTTCGGCCGGTCTTGCGAATCCAGCGAATTTCGACGCGTACCGGACCTGTGCTGGGACCTTTCGCAATGGGAATGTGATAACGGCCGTCAACGATCTGGGCGAAAGACGGAATTCCAACGTTGGGAAGAAAACGGATTTCACCGCCATCGACCGATTGGTCGTCGATCGTGACCTGCCCGGCGACTTCGCCTCGCGGCTCTCCCCCGCAGGCTGTTAGAACGGCCAACAGTCCGGCGAGCGAAGCGAATATTATTGATTGGTGTCGAGTCGGCATGGATTCTTCCTCTACGCTCAGAACATAATGACGGGCGGCTCGCCGTTGGCGATTGTGCCCAACGCGCGCCATGCGGCCGGATCGACGCTGTCGGCCACGAAATGGACCGATCCGTCCACCATGACGATGTTGACTCCGCCGGGGTGCATGCTTCGCGCCGCCGCAGCTAGGTTGGTGTGATAGGTTTCCCCGGTTCTGTTGCACGGCCGGTTCGGCAGATCGGGATCAGTACACCAAACGTTGTAGTTGCCGCAGATGTCGGGCAATGGTGTGTTCGGCGTCAGGATGTTGGCCGTTTGGCCTGCGCCGGTTTGGACCAACGCACCACAAGGCTCGTCGGCCCAGGCGACGCCGCGTCCGTCGTCGTCTTTTCCGGTGAGTGCCTCGGCCATGGCCATGGTGTTGCTCAGTCCGTCGCGGATCTCGCTCGCGTAGGTCACCATATCGGGACCAAAGAGGGCGCGTTTCGTGGGATCCTTCGAAAAGGCATCGCCCATCTGCATCCCGCTGAAGACGGCGTAATAGTTGTTGCGCGCGAAATTTTGCGTGCCGCCCGCGCCCTGGGAGACGTCTCGGCGCCAGAATGCCCCGCCCAACCCGTCGCTGGGACAGAGCAGATTGGGCAACGGAAGCGACGTGACATTCTGGTTGTTGTCGGACCAAATGCACCCGACGACGTTCCAGTCGAGTGCGTTGTAGACGTTGGCTTGCTCGGTGTAAGGGAACAAATGCACGTGAAAGTTCGTGCGAGGTCCGTTTCCACCGTAGAGTTCGCGCGGGTGGTTGCGGGCGTCCCAGATGGCGCCCGGCGGGAAACAACCGATCGCCGATTCGTAGTTGGCCAAGCCGATACCGAGTTGCCGGATGTTGTTCGAGCATTGCATGCGCCGGGCAGCCTCGCGCGCGGCCTGGACAGCCGGCAACAACAGCGCGATGAGGATCCCGATGATCGTGATCACGACCAACAATTCGACCAGCGTGAAGCCACGCGACGGTCGAGGGGATATCCTTGAAAAACGCATGTTGACGTCCTCCGGCTCAACTTAGAGTTTACGATATTTTACGCGTCGAATCCACAAGGCAAGCAGCGGGACGGCCGCGCCAAGCATCACCAGCGGACCCGGTTCCGGCATCGAGTGGGCGACCATCGAGCCGTAGAGCGAGTCGGCAATCGCCTGCATGCCTTGGTCGCCGGGATGTTGATTCACGCCGTTGCCGGCGTTGCAGAACGGGTTTTCCGGCTCTTGCGACGCCCAATTCGCCGTGATGGCCAGGCTGCTCTGGTCGATGAAGACGTCGCCGGCCGCATTGGTGACATCCCTCATAATGTTGTCCTTGGTGGCGTCGGCCCAAAAACAACTGCGGACGAAAATCTTCGGGTTCCCATTGCCTTTGAAATGGTTCAGCAGATTGCCGAACGCCGCGGCATAGTCGGCTTGGGCCTGGACCGTGCTCAACGCCGGTACGTTTTCGCCGATGGCCACGACAACGATGTCCGGATTGAAAGCCATCTGCGCTTGCATCTCGGGCGAGTTCAGATCGTAAGTCGCGTAGTTCAACTCGAACTGGAGGTTGTACGTGGCCATGACCTCGGGCATGCCGCCTGCGTCTTGCGCAATCGAACTGGTGACGAGATGAACGTAGTCCTTCTCGGGAACGCTGGAGGCCATTCCCCAGCCGCCGGTCCAGTTGGTGCCTGGCACGGCATGAGGCGCGATCGTAATGCTATTGCCGAAAAAGAGAATGCGATTCGCCTTCGTGTGGCCAAGATACAGGTCGACCGCCTGGGCAGGCCATGACGACGCCGCGAGGAGAAGGAAGGCAATGATTCCCAAGGCGTGTAGTCGTCGACCATATTGAATGAGCCGCATCGTCATGTTGCAAAACTCCTTTGCGTTTTCCTTCAAGTATTGCTCTTCTTCAGTTCAAATAGACATTTGTTGTTGTCGTGCCGTCCGCCTACGGGATAGGAATTCCCTTGCCCAGGCGACCGGTGATCACGACGGTCAGGGCGTAGTAGGTGTCGGCCAACAAGCCTTCGTAGCCGCACGGCGAGCCATCCCATCGTTTCCAATCGATGCCGTTGCCGACGCCGTGGCCCACGCCGTTTTGGAAGTTGCCATCGCGAAAACCTTCGAGCATCGGCTCCAAGATGGCGTCGGCTTCGGCGGTCCGTCCGAGCGAATAGAGCGCCTGAATATAGAAGTAGGAAAAGCTGGCCGTGGCCGCGCCGTTTTCATAGTTCTGGAACGAATCCGATCCGTCGTCTTTGGTGGGTTGTCCCATCACGCCATCGCCGGCATAGTCTTTCCGTGCGATGGGAATCAAATTGCCGGGCAGTCCGAGCCGGAAGTGGTTGTAGCCCACCTCGCGCATCTTCGCTTGCATCCGGTCGAGGATCGCGTTGCCTTGCTCGGGCGTTACCAGGCCATAGGCGACCGCGATGCCGTTGACGAACGTGAAATAATAGTCGTGCAGTTGTCCGTCCTTGCTGCGCCAACCGGCCAGAACGCCGGTTTCGGGATTATAGAACGTCGCGTAATAGACTTCCTTGATCCGAGCGGCGCGTTGCCGGTAGAGTTCCGCCTTTTCCGTTCGTCCGAGGCGGTCTTCGAGGTCGGCGGCGCATCGAAACGCGCGGTAGTCCTGAGCGGCCGAATAGGCGTCGTTCCACCCAAAGGAAATGACATCCCACCAGTTGCACGACCACTCGCCCGATCCGTTCGGCCCGCTGCCGCTGTTGCCCGATCGAGTCGACTCGGCCAGTCCGTCGCCGTTGACGTCGGCCGCTATGATGTGATCGGCATGCCGCTCGATGTCACCGATACGCTGTTCGAGCCACGGGTGATCGGGTTTGCCGGTCACATAGTCCCAGGCCGCAATGATGATCGCCGGATCGCCGTCGGTCCATCGATCGACGTCCCGGGCATAGTTGGGCAGCGTCATGTCGAAAAAGGAATAGAGGCTCATACGCACCAGATCCAAAGCGGTGAAGTCGTCGAACAGCGGCGGCGTGTAGTAGGCTTGATCGGCGAACTCGTAGATGCACATGATCGCGTTGTCGCTCAACGAATTGTTGGCCAACGTGAAAATGTCCGGGCGAAAGCCAAAAATATTCAGCCAACCTCGCTTCACCCCCGCCAATTTCGGATCGGCGTCGATCGCTTCCCGTTCCGGATAGATCGACGTCATCGTCATGTCGATCGCCATCGAATGCCGGCCCGCCGACTGGTGCATTCTTGCGTCCGAATCGACGCGAACCCCCTGTTGCAGCGAGAGCCGAACGTCGTGGCGTCCCCAATCGAGCCGACCCTCGAACTTCCAGGTTGTGTCGGGGCAGGAATTGCGAACCAGCAGCGTTCCAAAGTCCGGAAAATGAAGCAAGACGGGAAACTGGAGGTCGCCGGTCGAGGTCAGCCGCCCCATCGGGCTGGGCGGCGTCACCATGCCGTCGCACCAAATCCGAAGCGGTGAACTGCCCGTCGTGGCGTACTCCGCCGGCACATTGCGATCGATGGCCACGCGGAGTTTTTGTGGCTCGACGGTGAATGCGAGATCGAGCGTCTCCACGCCGCCAAGTTGGATGCCGGAATATCGCACGGTATTTCCCTGCCGCGAGGCCGTGAAAGATGCGTCGCCGGACGTCAGCGCGTTGTCCCACGCAAGAACGACGGCATCCATTCCGTCCGGTCCCTTCAACAGGTTTTTGTCGTGTCTCCCTGTGCCCATCCCGTCGAGCGAAAGCCATCGAATCCCCGGCCGATTCAGATCGAATCCCACCTTCATCCACGGAGAAACGAACGCGACTCCATTTTCGTCGGATTCCATCGTCAGTCCGTCGGGCAATGGCTCGTCGATCATCTCGCCGCGTTGTCGAACGGCTGCCGGCTTAGGATTCGCAACGGCGTCGCCTTCCCACTGACCGAACACTTGAATTTCGCTCAGTTCGGCGTAGTTCGGGAAC
>JAEWUR010000102.1 GCA_023397045.1 Planctomycetota bacterium | reverse complement strand
CTGTTATCTTCCGATCGGAAAGAATCGATTATAATGATGTCGAGACGCGGCGTCTCGGCGTGCAAGCGGGTCGTTCGAGCCGTTTCCGCAGCCGACGCGGCCGTCCGGATTGTCACCGGGGAAGACTCATCGCCTGAAAAAACAATCGTTTCGGATCAACACCGCACCATGACCAGTCCGCGTCAAATACGACGTTCGAAAATCCAGCAAGAGGCCGAGGGATACATGGAGCTTGGCATGACGGAGCATGCCCTGCGAACGCTCGGCCGCCTGGGCGATCCGGCCGATTTCGACGTCAAGGCTCTCTATTTGTGGGGCGAAGGCCTGCGTTCGCTGGAACGCTTTTTCGAGGCGATTATGCCCCTGGAGCGGGCAGCCAAGGCCGCGCCGAACGACGTCCACATCCGCGTCGCGTTGGGCTGGTGTTATAAACGAACGGGCCGGCTCGACCTTGCGGTTCGAACCTTGGAAGAAGCCCTGATCCTTGAACCCGACAACGCCCTGCTGCGATACAACCTTGCCTGCTATCTCAGTTTGGTCGGCGAGAAACGCCGCGCGCTCCGCCATTTGTCGCAGGCCATGAACATCGATCCGCTCTTCCGAACGCTGGCCGAAACGGAATCGGACTTCGATCCCTTGCGGGCGGATCCCGAGTTCCAGTCGCTCTGCCGAGCCTAAGGCGGCACGACGAGAATTGTCATTCTGAGCGCAGCGGAGAATCCGCGCCGATTCTGATGCAAGATCCTTCGCTACGCTCAGGATGACCGGGAAACCTCACCGAGTTGTTTTTTTACAAGCCCTCAGCCCGAATTTCTACCCACACGGGATCAAATGCCAACAATCTGTAGGTTATGCTTCAGCATAACACATTGGCAGCCAACGTCCTGTTATGCTGAAGCATAACCTACGATGGTAAGAAATGCAGGTCAGAAGTTGTACGTGGCGCCGAGGAACGCTCCGTGCAGCACGAGGCTGCTGTAATGCTGCGGGTTACGCATTTCGGGCGTGTCGCACATATACTGCGGGAATTGGTCGTCGGCCAGCGCCATGCCGGTCAGGGCCACGACGCGATAGCCGACTCGCGCGCTCCAATTTCGCGAGAACTGCCAATCGGCGCCAAGGTCGACTTGCGTGAGGAACGCGATGCCGTTGCCCGTCCCGCTGACCGGGAAGTTCGTGTAGGCCGGATTCGGCACGTCGACGGTGCCGTCGACATATGCTCCGTTGCCCTGGCGAGCCTGGGCTTGGAAGTTGCTGTCGAGGAAGTTGTCGTAGATGCCGACTCGCGGCGCGATGAACAGCCGGAGGTTGTTCACAACGTTATAGGCCGCGTCGAAGCCGAACTGGACGCCGATCAGGTTGTTGGTTGCGGTGTCCTTGAAGTAGGCGTTGTAGTCGCCGTCGTGCGAGACCGTGCTGTACGTTAAGGCATCCTGGAATCGGAAGTAGCGAACGCCGACCGACCACCCGATGTCCCACGGCGAATCGCACGCCCAGGCCATCTGCTCGCGAAGCAGGTTGATCTCGAAGTTATAGAACTCGTCGCGGCGGGTGACGGTGTGCGACCGCGCCCCGTTGAAGAACAACGTGGCGGGGCAGTCGCCGACGCCCGGGATATTGAAATTGATATTCGAGATATTCAGCGGCGTGCCCACGTAGAGACCGTCGCTCGAATAGAGGTCGGTCACTTGCGAGCCGGTGAACGATTCGGTGGTCCAGAACGCCGCTTCCAAGGCGTACGGCGTGCAACCGCAGCAGAATCGCCGCCCGAGTTCGACCTCGCCGCCCCATTTCCAAGGCAGTTCGACCTGCGAGTTCGAAAGCTGAATGTCTTCGCGGCCGTCGAGGTAGCTCGTCCAGAACCGCCGGCCGTCGCTTCGGGTCAACGCCAAAGCCGACACGGAGGCGTACCACGGGCAGCAGTACGGCTGGCAACCGAGGTCGCATGCACCGGGGCCACAGGCCGATGGCTCATAGCCGCAGCCGGTCCCGCGATAGACGCCGCAACCTCCGTTGTAGGCATCGTTGTAGTTCTGCTCGGCAAGGATCTGATCGGTTACGCCCGACCCTTGCGGCACCGGTTCGACCGGCATGGCCTGGGGCGTCGGAATCATGGTCGGCTGCTCGACCGCCGCGGTCCGCATGGCCACCCGATTCGGCGCGGCCGGGTATTGATGCGGGGCCGGATATTGGTACTGTGCGCCGGGCTGATACGGCTGATACGTCGCAGCCGCCGGAACTTGAGCCGGATATCGGTACTGAGGCGCCGCCTGTGCCGCCGGCGGATAGGCCGCGGCCTGGGCATACGGCTGGTAGGCCGGCAAGGTCTCTGGCGAACCGTACAGCCCATACTGCCCGACGGCGGTCGATGTGATACAAGCCGACAAGAGCGCGCACCACGTAATACGGACAGTTTTCATATCGGACTCCTTCCCACGCAAATAGATCCGTCCAAGAAACACTGTGAAGGAATCGTCGAATATCCTCTTCGGTATTTGAAGAAATATGCTCACAAACGGCGTTTTCGCGACAATACAATGTGTCAGCCGCTGTGACCGTCGTGACCCCGAAAGTCACATACTTAGCCATCTCGCGCCAAGATTGCGCAGGCGGAATATCTTCTCGTCAAACGGAAGAGACGAGAGGGCGGACTGCCGGTCAGGTAAAATTTGCCGGCTCGGCAAACAAGTCCCGCTGGGCAGACTCCGACCGGATGGCAGGGTCGAGTTTTTTCCACTGTAGGTTATGCTTCAGCATAACAAAACGTCGGCAGCCAATGTGTTATGCTGAAGCATAACCTACGGCTACGGCTGAAACCGTGTCGGTTGTAACGAATGTACGTGCGTGAATCCTTTGCGAATCGTTGCATGTTGCGAAAATTCCCCATTGCCCCAAAAAGTGTGGTAGGTTTCTATAGTGGAAGATTATGGAATGGGGTGGTCCCGAGGACTGGGCCATGTGTGGTTCATGGAAGAGTGGTCGGCGGCATCTATTTGCGGTGTTGCTCTGCGCACTCGCAACCGCTGGATGCAACAGCATCCCCTCCTCCGGCATCGATCCGACGGGCGAACACGTCTTTGCTCCAACTCCGGCGCCGATCAACACCGATATCTCGAACGAGCGGTATTTCGACGAGCCCCTGGGCGAATTGCCGTGGGACGACGTCTCGGTCGAGCTGAAGCCGCGTGAAACCGTGGCCCCGGTCGGCAGCGAGGTCGTGCTGATTGCCGGTGTTTGCGGCCGGTCGGGCTACCTCCACACGAATCGCCGCTTGGAATGGTCGATCGATCCCGGCGGCGTCGGGCAATTCGTCGACGTTGGCAAGACCGGTCTGGTCGACGTCATGCTCGGCGATTTCAACATGCCGCGCAAGATCACCAACACATTCGCCATCGGCAGCACGTTGCGAACCAACACCCGATTAAACCGGGGCACCTGCAATCCCGAGACGAACGTTTATGTGTTGCGCGGCCAAGGCTGGATCAGCCTGACCTCGGCCGCCGAAGGCACGAGCACCGTGACCGTCTTCGCGCCGGAGGTCTATAGCTGGGACGGCCGATTGCGATCGACGACGGTCCATTGGGTCGACGCGCAGTGGCAGTTTCCGCCGCCGGCGATCAATCCCGCGGGCACGCGGCATGTGTTCACGACGGTCGTGACGCGGCAGTCGAACAAGACGGCGTGCGAGGGATGGCGCGTGCGGTATGAGATTGTCGAGGGACCTCCGGCCGGCTTCGCGCCCGACGGCGCTTCCGTCGTCGAGGTGCCGACCGATTCGGCCGGTCGAGCCAACGCCGAGATTTTCCAGAAGGAAGTGCGCCACGGCGTCAATAAAATCGCCATCCAGGTGATTCGGCCGGGCGATTTTCCGGGTGCCAACGGCCAGCGGCTTGTGGTCGGCTCGGGCACGACGATGAAGACGTGGACCGGTCCGGATCTGGCCGTTAAGATCACCGGGCCGACGGCCGCCAGTCCTGGCTCGACGCTGTCGTATCGGGTCGACGTAAGCAATCCGGGCGATCTGCCGGCCAAAAATGTCACGGTCACCAACGCCGTCCCCGAGGGGTTGACCTATCTGAACAGCAATCCGCCGGCCGAGGACGCCGGAGGTCGGCTCCAGTGGCGATTGGGTGATCTGGCCTCGCGGCAACAGCAGACGATCGAAGCCAACTTCCGCGCCGAGGGTCAAGGCAGGTTCCAGAATTGCTTCGAGGCCGTCTCGGTCGACGGTCTAAAGGCCGGCGATTGCGCGTCGACCAACGTCGGCGTGGCGTCGATCGATGTCCAAATTAACGGTCCCGCCCAGGCGAAGGTCGGCGAGCATGTGACGTTCGAGATCACCGTGACCAACCCAACCCAGGCCGCGTTGTCGAACTTGACGATCAAAGACTCGCTCGATCCCGGGCTGGAACACCCGGCCGCCAATGCGAACAACGCCATCGAGCGGCTGCTGGGCGATCTGGCCGCCGGCGCTTCGCAACGGATCAACGTCACCGTCCGCATTGCCAAGCCGGGCCAGTTGTGCCAAGTGGTCGAGGTCTCCGGCGCAAGTATCACGTCGGCCACCAAGCGAGCTTGCGTCACGGCCATCAGCAGCGAGTCGCCGCTACCGCCGCCGGTGACGCCGACGACGGCTCCGGTCAGCGTGAAAGTCACGTCGGCCAAACAGCAGGTCACGGTGGGCGAGACGGCCGAGTTCACGATGGAGGTCACCAACACGGGCTCGACCCCGGTGACGAACGTCAAGGTCTTCGATCGCTACGACCCGTGTTTCCAGCCGGTGTTGGCCACCGACGGCTATCGGCAGGAAGGCGGCGGACTAACGTGGACCATCGACGAGTTGCCGCCGGGCCATACCACGCAGCTTGGCCTGCACTGCAAGACGACCGCGGCCGCAGCCAATGCGTGCAATCGCGTGGAAATCGTGACGCCCGACGGCGCGAGGAGCCAGGGCGAGGCGTGCGTCGAGGTTCTCGATGCAGCACCGCCGCCGGTGACGCCGCCCGTTACGCCACCGGTCACACCGCCGCCGACCACTCCACCCGGCGGGTTGGCCTTGTCGGTCATTGGCCTGCATCAGCCGATCCTTGCCGGCAAGCAGTTGACCTACGAGATCCGATTGCGCAACGAGGGGACCGAGACGTTCCGGCAAGTCGCGGTCACAGCCACCG
>JAEWUR010000070.1 GCA_023397045.1 Planctomycetota bacterium | reverse complement strand
TCGACGCGATGGTTCAGCTCAACGTCTTCGCAGGCGTCGAAATCCTCGTCGAAATAGCCGATTCTCTCGAATACCGAGCGGCGATAGGCGACCGCGACGCTTTTGGCAGGCACAAAACCCTCGCGCGAGGCGTAGATGAACGAATCGGGATGGTGGCCCAATGGCGACGAACGCGCCGCGGCGATGGCCCGTTGCAGAATGCTCGCGCCGCATATGTCCAACGGCTGCGGCCGGCCGATGCAATCGGCGCCGCTTCGCCGAAACGCGGCATCCAGCTTTCGCAGGTATTGATTGTCGACAAATTGGCAATGGCCGTCGACCACGACGACGACGTCTCCACGCGCCGCGCGGATGCCAATATTGCGGGCGGCGCTGGAAAGCCGGCGGGGGTTGTCCAACACGCGAACATTCTCGTATTGCTCGGCCAATCGCGAGGCGAGGCGTCGCGTCCCGTCCGTCGATTGACCGTCGACGACGAGGATCTCGAACCGCCCGGGGGCGTAGTCCTGTGAGAGAAGCTGGGCCAGAGTGCTCTCGATGTGCTGCGCCTCGTTCCGCACCGGCACGATTACGCTGAGATAGGTTGCGGGGCTAGCCCGTTCTGCGAATGTCACGCGGGAACCTCCGCCGCGTGATCGTCGACGATGTCGCTTAAGCGGCTAAACCGAAACCGTCGGAGCAACTGATCGAGCTTCCGTTCGTTTTTCGCAAGATTGACATAGTGTCGAAAGCGCGAGGTCCACGAGGCCGTCCGAATCCGCGGCTGTTCGCTGTCGATCTCCCAGGGATGCACATAGAACACGAACGACTGACGCCGCACAGCGTTGAGCCGCCGAAGACAATAACAGGTCAGGGGCAACGGATAGAGGCGAAAAAAGCCTCCGCCGCCCATGGGCAAATTGACGTTCGCGACGCGAAATACGGCCGGAGGGAATTCCCACAGGCCGCCGGACGGCGTATCGAGGCGATGAATCCCCGTTTCGACGCCGGGGATGCCATAACGATCGTGATGGATCGGGACGATGCTGGAATCGACCGAAAAACCTTCCTCAACCAGTATCTCGGTCGCCCAGAGCGATCGGCTGATGATCGAGAAGCTTGCCGCGCGATGCGCCGTCACGCGGCGACCGATCGCGTCCTGCAGAACGTCGCGCGATCGGCGCAGGTCGGCTCGAAAATCGGCGGGACTCTGCTCGTAGATCAAGCGGTGCCAATATCCGTGGGAGCCGATTTCATGGCCGTTGGCGTCAATTTCGCGGACCAGGCGAGGATAGCGTTCGGCCACCCAGCCGAGAACAAAAAAAGTTGCCTTGACGTTGTTTCGGTCGAGAAGGTCGAGCATGCGGTGCGTATTCCGTTCGACACGGCTTTCCCAACGATCCCAAAGCCTCCGATCGACCGCGGTTTCGAACGCCGAAACCTGATAATAGTCCTCCACGTCAACGGTGAATGCGTTGCGCAGGGTTTGGCGAACATGCACCGGGAGGGCACGGTCTATCATCGGGGCCGGTTTTCTTTCCGAAATCATTGCGCGACCTGAGCGAGCGGCGGCCGTCATCGAGGTTGTTTCGGAATCGCGTTGCATCGATGCTTTTTTGCCCCATGCGGTGGTTGCGAGTTGGAACCGGCCTTTTCCGGAGAGACCAGCGCCTGGGCAAGGATCGCCGCCGGAGTGGTCAATTCCGCCATTTCGACGGCGCCGTCATTGCCCAATGTGGTGACGGCCAGAGGCGGCACGATCACATTGCGATGCAATCCAAAAATCCGCAGCAGGGTCTTCTCCGGCATTTTGAACATTCGGAAAAAAGTGCATGCAAGCAACCGAAGATCCAGCAGAAGGCCGGCCTTCCGGATGTATTCGCAATCGAGGACGAGCTTGCGATGGACGCTTTCCAGATTGGTGTCGGGCGGCAGGTTGAGTTGTGCCAACCCGGTCACGCCGGGCCGCACCACTAGCCGGTTGTGATAGCCCGGCACGACGTCGGCCAGTACGTGAATGAACTCGGGACGCTCGGGACGCGGGCCGACGAGGGACATATCACCCTTGAGAACGTTGAACAGTTGCGGCAACTCGTCAAGATGGAGGCGTCGGAGCACGTTCCCGACCCGCGTGATCCTCGGATCGCGGACTTGCGTCCACATCGGGCCGCTGATCGTCTCGGCATCCTGTCGCATCGTCCGGATTTTGTACATCATGAACTGTCGGCCGTTCTGACCGGCTCGAATCTGGCAATAGATGGCCGGGCCGCGAGACGTAAGACGAACCAGAACCGCGAGCAGAGCGATCATCGGAAGCCCGGGCAGAAGGAGCAAAACGGCCAGCGCGCCGTCGAGGCAGCTTTTCCACCGAACATAGGCCGATGGTTTCACCCGGTCGGCGGGTTCTGCCGCATGGGAGCCCGGCAACGTCAGCGGACGGTGTTTATGCTTCAGCGTGGTGCTGGTTACGGTCGACACGGTGAAATTCCCCTATACTATTGGGTCTCAGAAAGGCAATGCCGGGAGGCCGGGACGCAAGAGTACTCGGCGATGAACCACCCGACACAACTCACGTGAGTATCAATGATTATCAAGCGACGACGCAACGTGCCCCAGGTTGAATCCGTTATTTCGTTACAGTTCCGAGAGGTTCGGCAGATGCTCGTTCAAGACGGGCAGAAAATCCCTCAGGAAGTCGCGGCACGGCATCTGCGATTCAGCCGCCAGGGACGACACGATCCCTCCGACTTGGATTTTGCACAAATAGGGAGTGCCGACGAACGCATATCGGGCATCGGTCGGCGCCGTCCATTCGCGGCCGAGGCTCCATCCGTAGTAAACCCGCAAACGATCGCCCGTCGGGCTGTCGACCTTATACTCCAGATACCAGAACCGGTCGTCGTTGCCGGTGCTCGACGTGATCGACGAAATCTGTCGTGGACCAGTGCTTGGGAAGTTTTTGCTCGAAAGGCACACTTCCGGCGTGTGGACCGAGATGGTACCCGTCGGCCCCAGGATAACCGTCACATCCACGGCATCACCGGTCCTGTGGTTTTCGTAAGTCCGGACGATATAGCCCGCACACTTCAACATGTTTCGCGATCCTTCATCGAGCGGATGCGATGCGATCATGCGCCAATCGCCGAACCGTTCCGGCGTATTCTGCAATTCGTCGGCGGCAAGATTGATGTTCGACGGCGTTCCCCAGCGGTTGCACATTCGCCCCTGAAGGATTCCGACGTAGACGGACATTCCCGTTACCAGGATGACGGTCAGCATGAACGGCATTTTTTTCACGTCGGAATTCCCATCTCAACGATGTGGTGTAATTGCGTCCCGCGCCGACATCCGTTTCGAGGCCAACCGGCCGACAAGAGGATGAATGGCAATGCAGACCTATCACTATTGGCTGAACTTCTTTTCCAGGTCGGAAAGCAACTGGCGATCCAGCGGCGTAAGGATTTCGTCGGACAGATGGCCGTTCCTCGCGGCCTGAAGCGCGCCGCGTGCCAGGTCGTTCTCGCCGGCTTTGTCATACGCCACGGCGAGATGAAAATGGAACCGCGGATCGGGCTGTGGAATGGCCGCCGCCTCTTGAAGCAACGGCACCGCATCGGCGGGACGCCCCGCAAGGACGAGAATCATCCCTTTCGTGTCGAGCAATCCCGGTTGCGGACCGACGAGTTCCAGCGCCCTGTCGACGAAGCTCATCGCCTCCTCGTTCTTGCCCGGTTGTTCGGCCAGCAGCGTTGCCAGATTGTTCAACGTTGAGACATCGGACGGCCGAATCGCGAGGATCCTGCGGTACAGATCGACGGCCTCGTCGGGCCGCTGCTGGACCACGCGGACGCCGGCAAGCGCCGATAGCAGTTCGACATCGTTCTGATAGGACTCGGCGGCCTGCGACAGCATCGATTCGGCGGACTCGGATTCCTTGGCCGATGCGTTGCCTGAGACGAGAATTCCGGCCAAGGCGAGCGCCGGCCTCGACGATTTGTCGGTTTCGACCGCTGCCCGACACGTCTCGATGGCCTCGCGGAACTTTCCTTGCGCGGCCAAGACATCGGCCAACGGCTCGTATCGTTCGGGTCGCCGTTCGACGAGTTTCCGACACCACGGCTCTGCGGCCTGCGGCATGTCGACCGATCGGTAAATCGCGGAGACCCTCTCCGCGACGATCGCTTCCTCGGCCGGCTTCTCCGACGCCTTCAGCCACAATCGATCGGCAATCGCTTCGACGAAGGGGTTGATCTCTTGATCTCGTTTCGTTCCCTTGAGCCAGCGAGCTCGCAGTTGCGCTACGCCAAGATCGTCCGGAAGGATGGCTTCGAGTTTATCCAGAGTCGGGGCGGCATCCTCGTAGAGCTGCCGGCGGAGCAGGAAATGCAGGTAGGCAATCCGGTGGGCTGCCTTCGGCCTGTCGCAGGACAACAG
>JAEWUR010000006.1 GCA_023397045.1 Planctomycetota bacterium | reverse complement strand
CCGACGCGGCAATCTGCCGAACGACGTTCTTCGCCTGCGAAAATGCGTCGGTGTCTTCCCAACGATCCGACATGGAATAGCTGTCGTCGAGCAGAACGATGTGATGCGTCGGCGTTCCGCCCAGCAGATTTCCCCAATGGTTCCGCAACACGGGCTGGGCCGCCAACAGAATGACCGCCGCGATGGCTGCCATGCGAAGCAGCAACAACAGCAACTGCTTGAGCATCACCCAGGTGCGATTTTTCTTCTGACTGACAAGCAGAAACTCCATCGCCGCCCATTCGATCCGCCGGTGCCGCATCATGTTGATCAAATGGATCAACACCGGAACCAGGACCAAGCCGAGCGTCGGCAGGCCAAGGATCCAAAACAGGGCTGGATGGAGGAAAGACGGCATGGCGGAAGGGGTCAGGGGTCAGGGGTCAGGGGTTAGGGATTAGGAATTGGATTCCCATTGCTGATCTTCTTTGCCGCGATGTCCGCACCCGGTATCTCTTCCGTTCGACACATTCGATCATGCTCGAATCCTCCTGTCTCTAACCTCTAATCCCTGGCCCCTAACCCCTAGTCCCTAGTCCCTAGTCCCTAGCCCCTATTCTTATGGTGCATTCCGAGTCGGTTGCACAAATAGGCCGACAGCGCGGCGTCCAACGGCTCGCTGGTTCGCAACAGGGCGTAGTCGACATCGTTGTGCGAACATCCCCGCCGAACTTCTTCGAGATAGTCGCCCAGCGCGGCCAAATATCCCTCACGCAGCGCTCGCGGATTGCATCGAAGCTGCTCGGGCAGTTCAAGCCCTTCAAATCGCGTCGGGCCGTTGAACGGGAAATCCAACTCGTCGTCGTCGAGGATGTGGAAAACCATCACGTCGTGTCCTCGGCTCCGCAGCAGTCGCAATCCGCGGAACAAGCCGGGCCGGTCGATCAACAGGTCGGAGACCAACACCATCAACCCACGTCGCGGGATGCTCTCGGCCGCCTGACGCAGGATGGGATAGATGTCCGACTTGTGTTTCGGTTCGCTGTGTTCCAGGGCTTGGATGATCGAGTCGAGGTGGTTTCGCTTCGTTCGCTGCGGGACGATCGTTCGGGTGTCGCTGTCGAACGCGATACATCCGACGGCGTCCTGCTGCCGCAACAGCAGATAGGCCAAACTCACCGCGATCGTGCAGCCGTAGTCATATTTATTCATCGCGCCGCGGCCATACCGCATGCTGCCCGACACGTCGCACAGCAGCGTGCAACGCAGGTTCGTGTCCTCCTCGAACTGTTTGACGTAAAAACGGTCCTGCTTGGCCCAGACTTTCCAGTCGACGTAGCGCAGATCGTCGCCGTAGGTGTATTGCCGATGCTGTCGGAACTCGATCGATTGGCCGAAGTAATGGCTCCGGTGCATGCCGGACAAAAATCCCTCGACGATATGCTTCGCGCGCAGATCGAGCCGGGCAATCCGCTTCAACGCCTCGGGATTCAGATACTTCGACGGTTCTTGCATTAGCTATTCGGTCGGTGCCGGGAGGGTTAGGGCTAGTACCGTTTAATCAGTCACGAGTCTTTTGATGGTGAGCCGTTGGCGACTCAATGTTCATGGAGAGGCGTTCACGCCTCTTTTCGGCGAAGCCGATATTCGGCCCGGCGTTCACGCCGGTTTGCAGCACGGTGTTTGTCACGGTTTTTTTTCCACAGACTTGCCGTGTCAGCCGCGTTTCACGCGGCTCCTGCGCAGGCAGGACCCCGGTACACCGGGCTGACATCGCCTTCGAATCGTCTCATGCCTACCCCGGCGTAAACGCCCGGGGCTACTACCGCCTTCGGCGGAAAGCCCGATAAATCGGGCTCATTCTGCAAGCTCCCAACCTCCCATCATCTTGATGCTTGTGTCGATTTGAACGGTATTCGAGTCACGGCTAGCGCGAGGGCCGACTCCATGCACCTTCGCCCATTCTTCCGGAACCATTCCTACGAGGCGAACATCTTCTGGAATCGCGGATCGCGGGTTAGCTCATCTTCGCGGGCAGGAGTGGCGGCCACGATCCGATCGATCAGGTCGTCCGGCGTGACGCCCTCGCTCTCGGCGGTAAAACTCAACACCAGACGGTGTCGCAACACCGGCTTGGCCAACGCCTGGATGTCTTCGCAAGTGACGTGCGTGCGGCCCTGCAACAACGCCCGGGCTTTCGCGCCAAGAATGAGAAACTGCACGGCCCGGGGACCGGCCCCCCATCGCAATTGTTCTTCGACGAACTCCGGCACGCCCGGCTCGCGAACACGCGTCTGCCGCACCAGCGCCAACGCATAGCGAACCACATGATCGGCCACCGGCACCTGCCGAACGATACGCTGAAGCCCCATAATTTCGTCGGCCGTCAAAACCGCAGCGATCGAGTCGCTCTGCGCGGCGGTCGTGCGCCGAGCCACCTCCAGTTCCTCCTCGAAACTCGGATATCGCACGAAAACCTTGAACATGAAACGGTCTTGCTGAGCCTCGGGCAGCGGGTAGGTGCCTTCCTGCTCGATCGGGTTCTGCGTGGCCAGCACGAAAAACGGATCGGCCAATTGGTGGCGCACGCGGCCGACGGTCACCTGCCGCTCCTGCATCGCTTCCAACAGCGCGGCCTGCGTCTTCGGCGGCGTTCGGTTGATTTCATCGGCCAGAATCACGTGGCTGAACAGCGGCCCTTCGAGAAAACGGAAATCGCGAGCGCCCGTGCTGCGATTCTCTTCGATCACCTCGGTGCCGGTGATGTCGGCCGGCATCAGGTCGGGAGTAAACTGGATGCGGCTGAACGAAAGGTTCAGTGCCCGGCTCAACGTGCTAATCATCAACGTCTTGGCCAAACCCGGTACGCCTTCCAGCAGGCAATGGCCTCGACTGAACAACGAAATGAGCAACTCGTCGATCACCTGCGTCTGGCCGACGATCACTTGCGATAACTGGTCGACGATTTGTTGCCGGGCAT
>JAEWUR010000449.1 GCA_023397045.1 Planctomycetota bacterium | reverse complement strand
GAGGATCTGGCCGTCGTGGCCAAGGCGATTGACGATTTCCATCTTCCCGGCAACTTGAAGCTTAGCGTCCACTCGGGCAGCGACAAGTTTGCGATCTACGGTCCGATGCACGCCGCGATGAAAAAGTTTGACGCCGGCGTCCATCTGAAGACGGCGGGCACCACATGGCTCGAGGAATTGATCGGTTTGGCGATGGCCGGAGGCGACGGCCTGCAAATTGCGAAGGACGTGTATCGCGGGGCGATCGGGCGGTTTGACGAGCTTTGCGGTCCTTATGCCTCGGTGATCGATATCGACCGGGCCGGGCTGCCGCAGCCTGAGGTCGTTGACCAATGGGACAGCGCGTCGTTTGCGTCCGCTTTGCGACACGACGCGCGATGCCCGAAATACAACCCCAACCTTCGGCAACTTCTGCACGTTGGCTACAAGGTGGCTGCCGAAATGGGCGGCCGCTACACCAACGCCTTGGAACAACATTCGGAGATCATTGCAGCCAACGTCACGCAGAACATCTACGATCGCCACGTGCGGCCGTTGTTCTTCGGCAAGTGATTTTTTAAGACCGAGCAGCCCAGGACATTTCGTCGCGGCCTACGGGAGACGCACACATGCAGGATGGAAAAGGTACTTTCGGTTGGCTCGACTGGACCGTCGTGGCGACCTACTTCATTGGAATCACGCTCTACGGGCTCTGGGTCTCCCGAAAGACGAAAACCAGCGGAGCCTACTTCCTCGGCAACCGAAAGCTGCCCTGGTGGGTCATGTTGGCGCAGTCATTCAGCACCGGAACGCATGCCGAGGGACCGGTGCTTCAGGCCGGCGCCACGTACGCCTTTGGATTCGCGGCGATCTGGTATCAGTGGAAGAACATGCTCATCACGCCGTTCTATTGGCTGATCGCCCCGTGGTATCGCCGTAGCGAGCGGACCACCGTGGCCGAGATCATCGACGACCGTTACGGCCGGATGATGGGTTTCGTCTACACGATCTTCGCCATCCTGTTCTTCGTGTTCATCCAGGGCGTGATGCTCAAAGGCGCAGGAAAAGCCGTCTCGGGCGCCACCGGCGGCGAAATCATCTCGGCCAACGGCGTGGTCTTCGTCATGACCGTCGTCTTCCTGATCTACAGTTTCGTCGGAGGGCTCGTGGCCACGGCCTACACGAATCTGGTTCAGGGATTCCTGATTATCTTCCTTTCGTTCATGCTCCTGCCCGCGGGAATCTTTGCCGTGGGCGGGTTCACCGGCATGCGCGAGGTTCTGCCCGGCGACTTTTTCGAGCTTTATAACCAGCGCAGCGGAGTGGATATCTTCACGATCCTGATGCTTGCCGTCAATGGGCTCGTCGGCATCGTCGCGCAGCCACACATGGTCAGCATGTGCGCGACCGGCGCCACGGAACGGGGCGGCCGCGTCGGACAGACGTTCGGCGGCGGCATCATCAAACGCCTGTGCGCCATCGGCTGGGCCTTGACCGGCGTAATCGTGGCGGCCATGATCGCCAAAAACGGCGGCGCGCTGAACGATCCCGAGGAGGCGTTTGGATACGCCTGCCTAAACTGCCTGGGGCCGGGACTCGTCGGCCTGATGGTGGCCTCGATCGTCGCGGCCAACATGTCGGCCTGCTCGAACTTCATGGTCAACACCGGCGCGCTGTTCACCAAAAACCTCTACTGCACGTATTTCCGACCCGAAGCCCGCGACCGCGAGGTCCTCTACGTCGGCCGAATATCCGGCCTCCTGCTGACGCTGCTCGGCGTATTATTCGCGTTGAGTATGGAAAACGTGTTGAGCGCGTTCATGTTCACCGAAACCGCCGCCGCGTTAATGGGAGTCATGTTTCTCGGCGGATTCATGTGGAAACGAGCGAACCGATACGGCGCCGCCGCCTCGGTCGTCGTTGCGTTTGCGGTGTATTATGCGTTGAACTTCCTGATGACATGCAAGATGCCGGATGGGCAAGGCGACGGGCTCTGGCCCGTCGCAAGCCACGCGATTACCTGCCTGCGAAACGGCACGCTGGGCGATTTTCTCGGCACGGGTGAGCTATTGCTGGTGGCCAATTGGAAGCCAGGGCCGTTCGGTTGCACCATGATCGCCGGCTTCGTGACATTGATCGTGGTCAGCTTGTTGACCAAACCGGAATCGTCGGAACGGATCGAGCGATTTTTCACGAAGATGCAGCAATCGAGCGACGACGACGCGATATCGGCGGAAACCGGAACCAAGGCGTCGGCCGCGTCTCGTGGGCAAGACCTGTTGATGCTCGACCTGCCCGGCTGGTTCACCGCGGCTCGTTGGCGCGGCTTTTTCCACCGTTATTGGGAAGATCTGTCGGGATTCGCTCTGGCCTGGGGAGCCGTTGGCCTGCTCATGCTGATCGCATGGGGGCTCATGCAAATCGGCAAATGATTTTTTTCAAGGGAACGCCATGAACACGAGACTGAACAAAATGCTCGATGATTTTCCACGTCGTGATTTTCTGAAAATGAGCGCCCTGGGCGGCATGGCGATGACGGCCGTCGGACTGCGTCTCGGCCGATTGTGGGCCGCCGAGGAAAGGGCCCCGTCTCCGATCGAACGCATCCGCGTCGGCGTTGTCGGCGTTGGCGGTCGCGGGATGTTCCACTTCAGTGAATTGTTGAAATTCGACGACGTCGAG
>JAEWUR010000777.1 GCA_023397045.1 Planctomycetota bacterium | reverse complement strand
GATCTCGCCTGCCTGTCGGCGAAGGAGATCGGGCAGGCCCGATTCGATGGTGATTTGCGACGCAGACATTCCGGCACCTCGGCGACGATGGACGCGACTGGAAATAGATTCTAACGGGTCGGGGATTGTTTTCCAGGACACCGGGAGTCCCTCCCTGCCGGGGGGCAGCCTTAACAGCGGGCCGAAGCGATTCTTTGCGGTCGACCACAAACCCTTTCACAGTAAGCACTTGCAGCACATGCCATCTCGGCCAACCCGCCTTGATTCGCCGGGCGGGTCTGCCTATAATCTCGCCGCTTGAAATTGGGTGCTTTTGGCGCGTAACGACTTCTCAGACTTGATTTTGCGACCGAGAGGCCGGCAAGGTCGGCAAGGATGCCGCGGCCCGGTCGAGCAAGGATGCTGTTCTGAACGGACGAATCGGCGAGCTTCCGGCCCGCGACTCGCGTGCAGCTAGGCTGTGCGCGCGGGCCGATACCCCGCGCCGACATGGCCTCGCATCCTTCGTTGCGATTCTTACGTTCGTTCTTTCGACGCCGTTCGCTTTCGCGCAGGTGCAACTGCCGGAGCCGAACGCGGCCGATCCGATCGCGATCTCGGCCCAGGCCGGCAACCACTGGCAGCTTGGCGACTATGACGTTTGGGTGTTGCGAGGCGATTGCGCGATTCAACAAGGCGCGAGCAGCGCGCGATGCCGTGAGGCGGCGTTGTGGATCGATCGCGGCGAGGCGTCCGAGCGACGACCGCACAAGGTGATTGCGTATCTGGAAGGCGACGTCGAGGTCATTCCGCAACCCGGCGCGGCCAAGGTGAACGATCAGACGTGGTTCGGACGGTTTGTGAGCAACGCCGGCGTGGACGTTCGCGCGGCGACCGTTGCCGGCAAGCCAGACGAGTTGCCGCCGATCTATTGGCGCGGCATGGAACGTCGCACGCCCGAGTCGGCGGGCGATGCATGGCGGCCGCGCGTCGAGCAAGCGCAATTCACCTCGCCGGCGCCGCAGCCGGAAGTCGTTCCGACGCCATCCGAGTCGACGCCGTTCCCCTCGGCTCGGCCGGGGATGTTGCCCGCGATGACGCCCAACATGCTGACGCCGGGGCCGGGAATGACGCTTGGCGGCGGACGCCAGCTTCGCATCTATCCCCGCAGCGACATGCCGGTCAACGCGAAGCTGTATCCCGATCCGAACAGCACGCAGCAGATCATCGCGATCGACTCGGGCGTGAACGTGATCGTCGACATGGACAGCGACGTGCCGGGCTTGGGGCAGATCGACACGATCGATGTCTCGGCCGATCGGATCGTCATTTGGACATCCGGGCTGACCGACTCGAACCTGAGCGCCGGCAACGCAACGCAGGATCCTCGGACGCAACTCGAGTTCTACCTGGAGGGCAACATCGTCTTTCGCCAGGGCGAACGGGTCATCTACTCCGACCGGATGTACTACGACGTGCCGAACAATGTCGGCACGGTGCTGAACGCCGAGATGCTCACGCCGGTGCAGAGCTACGACGGACTGCTGCGGCTGCACACCGACGTGCTGCAACAGACGGCCAAGGACAAGTTCGTCGCCAAGAACTCGTTCCTCACGTCGAGTCGAATGGGCGAACCGAGCTACCGGCTCCAGGCCGGCGATATTTATTTCGAGGACATCGAGACGCCGGCGGTCGACATGGCCGGCCAACCCCTGGTCGATCCGGCCACCGGCCGGCCGATCATCGATCACCAGCGGATGGCCACGTCGAGCAACAACTTGATCTACATGGGTTCGATTCCGGTCTTTTATTGGCCGTTGATGTCGACCGACCTGAACGAGCCGACCTTTTACATCCGCAATGCGGCGCTGGGGCAAGACAACGTTTTCGGCACCCAGATCTTGACGCATTGGAGCGGTTATCAACTGTTGGGCGTTCGCAACCGGCCGAAGGGCACCGATCTGGACATCAGCCTCGACTACCTGAGCAAGCGGGGCTTCGGCTACGGCGGCACGTTCCAGTACAATCGCGAGGATCTGTTCGGCATCCCCGGCCAGGCCGGCGGACTGCTCGACTACTGGGGCATCCAGGACCAGGGTAACGACGACTTGGGCAACGATCGCCGCAACGTTCCGCCCGAAAAAACGTACCGGTTCCGCCTGTTTGGCCAACACCGGCAAATGCTCCCGTACGATCTGCAATTGAGCGCCGAGTTGGGTTGGATCAGCGATCGCAACTTTCTGGAAGAGTATTATAAGAACGAATGGGACCAGTTGAAGGACGAGATTACGGGCATCGAGTTGAAGCGGTTGGACGAAAACCGCTCGTTGAGCCTGTCGATCGACTACCGGCTGAACGATTTCTTCACGCAGACCAGTTGGCTGCCGCGGGTCGACCATTATTGGATCGGCCAATCGCTGTTCGACGACGTGTTCACCTGGTACGAGCACTCGAACGCGAGCTATGCCCAATTTCGGCACACGACCATTCCGAACAACACGGTCAACGGTCCCGGCACCGGCGCGGCCGGTCCGTTCAACTTCCTGCCGTGGGAAGCGAACGATGTTCAAGGCGAACGGCTTGCCACGCGGCAGGAGATCGATTGGCCGTTCCAACTCGGTCCGGTGAAGATCGTGCCGTATGCGTTGGGCGAAGCGGCTCGATGGGGACAAGACATCAACGGCAGCAGTCTCGACCGGCTGTTCGGCCAGGTGGGCATCCGATCGAGCCTGCCGATGTGGTCGGTCGATCCGACGGTTTCGAGCGATCTGTTCAACGTCCACGGCGTCGCGCATAAGATCGACTTCGAGGCGGAGTTGGCGTTTGCCGACTCGAATCGCGACCTGACCGACCTGCCGCTGTACGATCCGATCGACGACGACTCGGTCGAGGCGTGGCGGCGGCGATTCTTAACGACGACGTTCGGCATCCCGTCGCTCTCTGCCCTGCCCTTCCCGCCGGGAACGCCTTGGGTGCCGAAGGCCGACGAACGGATTTATGCCATCCGGACGGCGATGCAGAGTTGGGTCACGTCGCCGAGCACCGAATTGGCCGACGACCTTTCGATCCTGCGTCTGGGCGCCAACCAGCGTTGGCAAACCAAGCGCGGGCCGGCCGCGAATCGACACATCATCGATTGGATCACGCTCGATACGAACATGACGTTCTTCCCCAATCCCGACCGCGACAATTTCGGCACGGTGGCCGGCCTGTTGGACTACGATTTCCGCTGGCACGTCGGCGATCGTTTGACGTTGGTCTCCGACGCGATCTTCGATTTCTTCGACCAGGGTCAGAAGGTCATCAGC
>JAEWUR010000770.1 GCA_023397045.1 Planctomycetota bacterium | reverse complement strand
ACGACGGAAAGGATGTATCCATAGATTCGCCGCTGATTCTTGACAAACAAGGCGGTGAACTTCGAGTCTTTGTCGTTTTTCACGGTGGCCCCTACCGAGTGGCAAGTCAGGGACGTGTTGCCCGGCTGCGGATGAAACGGCTCTATAAGGTATTGTGCGCAGAATGACCGTTCTTACGCAAAAGAAATCCGGACTTGCCCGGCAGCATGGCCGATCACGACCCGCAGTGCCTCGACTCCGCAGCGGACTCCCAGCGATAAGCAACGGCCGCAAAATCGGCCGAAGTCAAGGGAGTGTAAGCATTTGCGGCCGGGTCGGAATGCCGTCCGATCGGTTTCCGCCGGTGCAGAGTTCAAGAATCGCCGATCCCCGCATCGTTCGCCCGATATTCGCACAACTCCAGGAGGTTGCCTTCGGGATCGGCGAAATAGACGATATGCTTGCGCACGCCGCCGGCGTAGGAGACCTGTGCCGGTGGCACGACGGTCGTCTCGCTGTAGAACCGAACACCGGCAGCTTCCAGTTGGACGCGGCACTTGTCGATATCCGCGACTTTCAATGCGATATGCCGGATGCCCGGCGCGTTCGGAGAATCTTGACCGGACGGACGCTCGACGGCCGGACGGCGGTATTTGAGCAGTTCGATCCGCGGCGGGTTCGGCGCGTCGAGATACACGGCCTCGGCCTCGACGTCCGGCAGCCCGACGACCCGCGAAATCCAGTCGCCGGAAATCACGGCGCGGCGGGTGAGTTTGAATCCCAAAACGTCCTGATAGAACGCAATCATCGCGTCGAGGTCTTCGACAACGATGTTGATGTGGTCAATCCCGATCATTGGCTGCCTTCCGGTCGTCCGCCGACCACCGCTTCGCGGCGGTGTCCCGGCCCGGGTTCATTCACTACGCACCCGTCAGGATGCCGCCTGCCGCGCCGCGCGTCGTCGGTCGGTTTCTTTCAGCATGATCTTGCGCAGGCGGATCTGCGTCGGCGTGACTTCGACCCATTCGTCGTCGGCGATGAATTCGAGCGATTCTTCGAGCGACATCCGCCTGGCGGGTTTCAGCAGGATATTCCGGTCGTGGCCCGTCGCCCGCATGTTGCTCAGCTTCTTTTCTTTCGTCGGATTGACGTTCATGTCGTCCGGCCGGCTGTTCTCGCCGACGATCATCCCCTCGTAGACCACGTCGCCGGGCGCGACGTGCAGTTCCGACCGTTGTTGAAGGCTGTCGAGCCCGAACGCCACAGCCTTGCCCGCCGCGATCGACACCAAAACGCCGGTCGATCGGCCGGGAATTGCGTCGGCCATCGGTCGATAGCCCTCAAAACGGTGATGGATCACGGCCGTGCCTTGCGTGGCGTTCAGGAGCCGCGTGCGGAGTCCGATCAATCCCCGGGCGGGGATCGAGAAGACCATGAACGTGTAATCGTTGTGGCTGGTCATTTCGACCAGTTCGGCGCGGCGCTCGCCGACAAGCTCCATCACTGGCCCGGTGCGGTCGGACGGCGCCTCGACCACGAGCGACTCGAACGGTTCCTGCATCGTGCCGTCGATCTCGCGGAAGATCACCTGGGGCTTGCCCACCGAAAGCTCGTAGCCTTCGCGCCGCATCGTCTCGATGAGCACCGAGAGATGCAAGACGCCGCGGCCGGCCACCGAAAACAGTTCGGTGCCCGCGATCGGTTCGACGCGCAGCGCCACGTTTCGCTCCAGTTCGCGCATCAGCCGATCTCGGAGGTGCCGGCTCGTCACGTATTTTCCTTCTCGGCCGGCTAGCGGCGAGCTATTCACGCCGAAGGTCATTTTCAGCGTCGGCTCGTCGACCTTCACCCGAGGTAGCGCCCTGGGCTCGAACGGCGAGGCCACGGTGTCGCCGATTTCAATGCCTTCCAAGCCCACGATTGCGCAGATGTCGCCGGCGTCAACCTCGTGGACCTCGACTCGGCCCAGGTCTTCAAACGTGTAGACCGAAACGGCCTTGGACGGGGTGATCCGATCGTCGGCCTGCATCAGCGCGACGTTTTGGCCCTTGCGCAGCGTGCCCGACTGCACTCGGCCGATGGCGATTCGGCCGACGTAGTCCGACCAATCGAGCGTCGTGACGAGCATCTGCAACGGCTCGCCGATGTCGACGTCCGGCCCGGGGATTTTTTCCAAGATCAAGTCCATCAACGGCTGGATGCTGTCGGTCGGCTGGTCGGGATCCGACGTCGCAAAGCCCAGCTTGGAACTGGAGAACAGGTAGGGAAAATCGGCCAGGTTGTCGTCGGCGCCAAGCTGCAAAAATAGTTCGAGCACCTCGTCGACCACTTCGTGCGGCCTGGCGTCGGGCCGGTCGATCTTGTTGATGACCACAATTGGCCGCAATCCACATTCAAAGGCTTTTCCGAGCACGAATCGCGTCTGCGGCATCGGCCCTTCGGCCGCGTCGACCAACACCAGCGCACCGTCGGCCATACGAAGGACCCGCTCGACCTCGCCGCCGAAATCGGCGTGGCCCGGCGTGTCGACAATGTTGACCCGCGTGCCCTTCCAGACGACCGAGGTCGCCTTGGCGAGGATGGTGATGCCGCGCTCACGCTCCAGGTCGTTGGAGTCCAT
>JAEWUR010000769.1 GCA_023397045.1 Planctomycetota bacterium | reverse complement strand
GTGCGGTCATTGCGGCGATGACGGTTGCAGCCACCAACGTAACAGACGAAAGGATGCGATTCATGACATAGTCTCCTAGGGAATGAAAGGAAAGGGTTTTTTGACTTCCGCGAAATTGCAGCAAGTTCATGGCACGTCGTTGTCTCCTTTGGCAGATGTTGGCGCGAGTAATAGCATTTCGGGTTTGAAGGGGCCGGTCAATTGCGACAGGCGCACTTCATCGATTTCGCCGTTGAACGAAAAATGCGGATTCGTCGTATGGTCGCAACCGATCGAGAACGAGCGATCGGGCACATGCGGCGTCCATGTCGTCGGTTCGCCGGCGGGACGGCCATCGACCCAGATTTGCATCGTTCCATGATCGCAGACCAATGCGAGGTGGGTCCATTGGCCGATGGCGCACCGAACGCCCGAGTCGAACCAGTGAATTCCGCCCAAGAGGAACTGCCAGGTTCCGTTTCCCAGAAACAGGCCGTAGCCGTTACGATTCGGATCTCCATTGTAGACGACGAACTGGTAGTGGTCTTCCGTCGTTCGGGCACAGACCCAGGCTTCGAGAATGAAATCGTCGATCAGCATGTAGGGCGTGCGTTCATTCACAAGGCATTCGTCATCGGCGCCGTGGAAGCTTGCCGACAAGGAACTCGCGTAGGGAGCGGCGTTCGCGCTGTAGCTTGGCTTGGCGCGGGGCGCGAGCGGATAGACGCCGCGGTGATTGACGGTTCCCGTCTCGACAAGCGATCCGGCAGCAGCCCCCGGGTCGTCCTCTCCGAGTCGATACCATGCGACGACTTGTGGCGTGGCGGTTTTTTTGGAAGAAGACGGCCGACGGCTTTGCAGGTCGCGGACGAACCGCGTCGAGTCCAATGTGATTGGCTGAATGACCTCGCCGGAGGATTCACGGCCGGTCGTCGCATTGGCGACGAATGCCGATTGGTTGGACGACAAGACTCGGCCTGCGCCGATCGGATGGCCGTCGACCGATCGTTGGATTCGGACCGACCCTTGGAAGACGTGGGAGACGGTGTTCCCATCCCGCATCACTTCGACGCCGAATTCGGTGCCGAGGTCGGTAACGATGGCGGAGGGAGTGCGGACAGAGAACAGTGGACTTCCGGAGGAATGCTGAATGCTGAATGATGAATGATGAATGTCGGACGCGCTCTGTTTCTCACTAGCCACTGGCCACTGGCCACTGACCACTTTTTCTGAGGGACTAGGGACTAGGGGCTCGGGGCTGGAGATTTCTGGCTGCTGACCACTGACCGCTGACCGCTTCTCGACACGAGCGGTCAACTTGCCTTGGAAAAGGAAGCCGCCGGTCGGCGAATCGACTTCATAACGCACCGGTCCCTGCAAGATCACCTTGGCGCCTGAGTTATAGGTAATTTCCAGCAGGCCGGAGGCAAGGTCGTAGGTGTCGCCGAGAGAAACAAGGGATTTCGGGATTTCGGGATTTCGGGACTGGAACTGTTTTGACCCTGAACCTTGAACCTTGAACCTTGTGCCTTCCCCTACCCCCAGAAACGCGCAATTCACCATTCCGGTGATCCGGCCGACCTGTTGTGCTGAATGGGCTGCCGCCGGATGATCGCCCGTCGTGCGCGGCGCATCGAGAGCGACTTGGGACGGGTGGGATACTTGGACCAGTGTGCCAATGATGGCCCCGATCCCGAAAATCGCCGTCGCGATCAGGTAGGCGATCGGCCAGCCGGTGAGATAACCGGTCGGTCCACCGAGAGCGGTCAGGGCCGAGGCTGGGAAGGCTGGCCGACTCGCGGCGGCCAAGGGGCTTGCAGGAGCGGCGACAGGTCCAATGATCGACGTCGGATCGTGATCGTTGTTTTCCTTGCCATTCGCGTCAAAGGGGTCGGCAATGGCGGGATTTCCGCTGCCTTGCGCACCGCTCGCGTTTTGATCGGGGTGATACCAGTACAGGTTGGCGTGAATATTCAGGGCGTCGAGGTAGAAGGCCATCGCCTCGTCGTTCTCGCTGAGAATCGCTTCGAGCCTTGAGAATTCCTCGTCGGTTGCGAGGCCTGATGTATAGGCAACGACCAGATCCAACCATTCTTGCCGGAACGCATTGTCCACGCTCATTTTCGCTCCTCCGACGAGACGGCTTCGTCAATGCAGCGTTGCAGCGCGCCCCGAATGCGAACGAGCGCATGAAGGATCGTGTTGGTCGGGCGCCCCAGTTCGCGTGCGACCTCGGCCACCGTCTTCTTGCCCTGAAAATAGTAATGCTCGATGATCTCTCGATCCGGCAATCGCAAGCGGCTGACGCAGTCGTCCATCGCGACGCGCTGCTGTTCGAATAGACTGCTTCGAGCAACGTGGGCACGGCTGATTCGTTCGAGGACGAGGCGGCCGAACACGCGTTGGCGGCGCCCCTGCTGCTCGAAGTGTTTGAGCACCTCGCGATAGGCGACGCCGCACGCCCAGCGAGCGAAATCACCGGACGGGTCGAACTGGTCGAATTTTCGCCAGAGGACAACGCTCGTGTTCTGCAATACGTCTTCGGCGTCGGCCCAACACGGGACCAGGGTGACGATATAGGCGAAGACTCGGCCCTGGTTCAACCCGAACAGGCGGGCGAATGCTTCGTATTGTTCGTCATGGTTGTTCATGGGTTACCCGACTTATTGTCAGGCGGCTCCTTCGTAGAACGCCCCAACGTTCTGTGCGGGGCCAGAACGACTGGTCACCTAGTATCCCGGCAGGTCGAGCGTTTTATGTATCGAAAAATTGCGGATTGGCAAAAAAATCCAGAACCGCCGGAAATTGCGTCCTATTTCAGTTTATGATATTCGCAAACGGAGTGAATCGGCCTTGGACGTGTTTTGCCGCAAATTGCCGGGCTCTCGCCCTGGCGTCCCGCCGCATGCGAGTAAGGTCTTCTGCGGGATCGGGAAGTGTGGACTTTGTGGTGGCGACCGGTTATAATCGCGTTCGCACGCCCAGTCCCCCACCCCCCCAACAAATCCCGCGATATTGGGAGCAACTTGGTTCGGCTCCCGATGCTGACCGGGCAAGACCCCGTTGCCGCCGGCGTCGTTCATTGCCGTCGTTCGGTCGTCGGTCGACGACGGGGCAGACGTCAGAAGTTGCGGTCGTTTTTTGACATCGATCACGAACACTCACTCGGTTTTTCTGGAGTTTCCCGATGCCTCAACCTAACGAATCTCTCGACGCAGTTCTCCGAATTATGCGATCGGCCAACCGTCGCGATTTCCTCAAGCTGGTCGGAGTCAGCGCCGCGTCGATGGCGGCGGGGATGACAACGATGAACGTTCGTTCGGCGGCCGCCGAGACCGGCTCGATCATTCCTGCCGACAAACAACTGCCGCCCGAGTGGATTCAGTCGCTGTTCGCACGCGGTGAAAAAACGATCTACCGTGGGGCCGAGTTGGAGAAGATCGGCATGCCGGTCGGGGGTATTTGCACGGGCCAGGTCTACCTGGGCGGCGACGGGCGTCTGTGGCATTGGGACATCTTCAACGAGTTCGTCGACAGCGGATGCAGCGGGCCGCATTACACCAGCCCGATGACGCCGACGTCGCCGATGGAGCAAGGTTTTTCGCTTCGCATCGCGGCCGACGGCAAGAGCCAAGTGCTGTCGCTCGACCGAAACGGTTTCGCCGACATCTCGTTCGTCGGCCAGTATCCGATCGGGCAGGTGGAATATCGCGACGCGCGTTGCCCGGTGGAGGTGTCGTTGGAGGCGTTTTCGCCGTTCATTCCGCTCAATGCCGAGGACTCGCATCTGCCGGCCACGGTCATGCAGTTCACCTTGCGGAACCGCGCGTCGGCGAACGTCGAAGGCGATCTTTCCGGCTGGCTGGAGAATGCCGTGTGTCTGTATTCCGCAAAGGCCAATCCGGTGACGCGAACGAATACGGTGGTGCGTGACAATGCGTTCACGGCGCTCTCATGCACGGCCACATTGCCAGACGGAGCGGATCAAGCGAATGCGGCGTCTGTCGCCGCGCGATCCGACGGCGGTTCGATGTGTCTCGCGCTGCTCGGCGCGCGGCCGTCGGACATCGGCAGCCCCTTGGTCTCGGTCGAGGCGCTTCCGCAATGTGCGTCGGAACAAGACGCGGCGCCGACCGCCTCGGTTTTGACCGGCGATCCGTCGAAACGCCTCGTCGGCGCGTTGTCGCGGCCGTTTTCGCTCGAACCGGGAGCCGAGACCACGATCACGTTCGTCGTGACGTGGTATTTCCCGAATATCCAGCACTTGAATCTTCAAGGGATTGAAGGGCGGAAGTATGGAAAGCGTTTCGCGTCGGCCCAAGACGTTGCCGCAACGGTTGCCGCGAACTTCGACAAGTTTGCCGAGCAAACCCGGCTGTGGCGCGATACATGGTACGATTCGACGCTGCCCTATTGGTTCCTCGATCGGACGTTTTTGAACATCTCGACGTTGGCGACCTCGACGGCCTACTGGTTCGGCAACAATCGTTTCTACGGTTGGGAAGGCGTCGGCTCGTGCCCGGGCACCTGCACGCACGTTTGGCAATACGCCCAGGCCGTGGGTCGGATTTTTCCGAGTCTCGAACGAACGACCCGGGAAATGGTCGACTATGGAGTCGCCTTCCTTGCTGATTCCGGCAGGATTGGTTTCCGAGCCGAGTTCGACCAAAACGCCGCAGTCGATGGCCAAGCCGGCACCATACTCCGTGCGTACCGTGAACATCAGATGAGCGCCAACAATGCATTTTTGGAACGCAACTGGCCGAAGATTAAAAAGTCGTTGGAATACCTGATCCGCCAAGACGCCAACGAGGACGGCATACTCGACGGCCCGCAACATAACACGCTGGATGCGGCATGGTTCGGCCAGGTTGCCTGGCTGAGTTCTCTTTACCTTGCCGCACTGTTGGCCGGCGAGCAGATGGCGCAAGAGGTGGGCGACGCTGCGTTCGCCGAGAAGGCCCGCACGATTGCCGAAGCCGGAACGAAGAACATCGACCAGAATCTATTCAACGGCGAGTTCTACATCCAAATTGCCGACAAGGAACACG
>JAEWUR010000747.1 GCA_023397045.1 Planctomycetota bacterium | reverse complement strand
GTTGGTCGGCGGTTCGACCGTGGACGGTCAGAGCGGCGCCGCCGGCCGATTCGACCGCCTGGGCGACGTCGATGGCGTTGATCCGATCGTGCGTTATGCCGAGCCGGATCTTGGCCGTGACGGGGACGGGTCGGCAGGCGTCGGCCACTCGGGCGACGATCTCGCCGACGCGATTGGGATCGCGCAGCAGATACGAACCGCTCTGTGCCTTTTGCGCGACGTCGCGAACGGGGCAACCGAAATTGATGTCGACGACGCTGACCGAAAAGTCATCGACCAGCCGTCGACCGACCTCGGCCAATTTTTGGGGATCGTTGTCCCAGATCTGGACGGCCAAGGGGCGCGGTTCCTCGGCGACGCCCCAGAGCCGGTCGGGGAATTCGCCGCTTTGCGCATCGATGTACAGAAACCCGCGCGCGCTGACCATCTCCGTAACCGGCAGCCCGCAGCCGCCGAATCGGCGGAGGATTTGGCGATAGGCGTAGTTGGTCATTCCGGCCAACGGGGCCTGGAGCACCGGAGGGTCGATCGGAAGTGGGCCGATGCGGAGAGGCTTCACGGCTTGACGACCAACGCGGCGACGAGCCGATCGGCGGGCGTTGCGGGCGGCATGACCGTCAGGACGTAATCGGCGATGGCCCGATTGTAATCGGTCAGAGACTGGAGCAGTGCCAAGGTCTCTTGGGTTTGGCCTTGGATGCCGTCGATGGCCTTCTCGATTGAGGTTGTGCCGGAGCGGTATTTTTCGGCGGCGTCGGCCCGGGCGGCATCGGCCTGGACGACGGCCGTCGAACGCTCCTTCACGTTTTCACCCAAAGCGGGCAGGGTCGACGCAAGTCGGCGGACGGGCCATGAGTCAAGCAGGGCGCGAGGCTGTGCTTCGAGGTTCAGGAGATAGCTGCCGGCATGTGGCGCGGTCGAAGCCAGCGGCCAGACCGTCTCTTGCGACATTCCGAGCCGCGTGGCCAGGTCGTATTGGGCCTGCAAGAGCAGGGTGTGCGCGTCGCCGATGGCGGCCTTTGTCGAAAGTTGCGCCACGCGCAGCCTCAACATTTCGGTGGGCGTGTCGCGGCGTTCCAATGCGATTGGCGTCAGCGCGTCGAGCCACTCCGATTGCTGCAACAGCGCGTGATACTCGGCCGAACAGCGACGGAGTTGCCAATAGGCGCTGAGGGTCGTCAGGCGGTCGGTTCCGGGATCTCGCCGCATGCACTCGGCCAAATCCATCGGTTTGCCGGCTCCCTCAGGCAGCGAGCGGTCCCAATTCAACGCCAGGGCCAGTTGTTTCGCCCGGGCGGGCAGTTCGGCGTCGGTCAGCGCGGGATACAGGAGCGATGATGCCGTTCCATCTTCCCCGCCGTCCGCCCCTTGCCCCATGTCCCCTGCGATCGGTTTGTTCGAGGTTCTGGGCTCGGCGGTTGGCGGCGTGGCCGGCTGATCGACGGGCACCATCGGTTTGTCTTCAATATTGATGGGTTCGTCGAACGTTGTGTTCTGAATCGGGGAGGCCATCGCAGGCTGATTAAACCCTTGGGATTGAGAACGCGGCGGGGCCAAGGTGGGCTCGTTCGCGCCGGTGGGCTGCAATCCGCCGGCGGGTCGTTCTGATGCAGGCTCGTCGTCGCTGACGGGTTGAATGCCTTCGTCGTGCGGCGCGGCGGTGGGCTCGTCGATTCGCACGGTTCGCCCATCGTTGCGCGGCGGAGCGGGCGTCGGCTCGTTTCTCGGTTGCGCATCGCGCGGCGGCGCGAGCGTCGGTTGGCCGGTGCGCCAACCGGTTCTCAATTCCTCGCGAGGTTGCTGCGGGGCGGTTCCTATCGCGCCCGTGGCCATCGGTTCGGCGGCCAAGGTCGGCTGTGCGGTGTTGGCCAATGTTGGCGTGGCGGTTGGCTGGGTTGGCCCGATGAGCGTTGCGACCAGAGCTTGCGGACTGGTCTGCGGTCCGGCGACGGCCAGGCCGTATTCGGCGATGTTTCGGTTGTAATCGCAGACGAGTTGGATGAACGTCTGTTGTTGGCGGAGCAATTCGCGGTTGGCGGCGATTGCTTCGTCGGCGTTGTTGCCGACGGCGGCCAGGACGTCCTCGGCCGCGCGAACGGCTGCAGCCCGATCGTCGATCGCTTGGCGTCGGATCGGCAGGACGCGGTCGATCAGGACGAGCGGTTCGGGCGGCGTTCGGCCGGCGAATAGTTCTTGGAAATTGGTGCGATAGGCGCCGACGTGCGGCCGATCGGCAGGCATTGGCATGGCGGTGCCGGGCGGCAGTTGGATCAGGCCGGCCAATTCGCATTGCACGGCGATTGCCTCGAGTTCGGCCTGGCGAAGCGCCGCTTCGGCCGATGCTTGGGCGAGGCGCAGGGCTGCCGAATCGCCGGCCGGCGAGGAAAGCTGGTCGAGACGCTGCTTGTTGTCGAAGCAGTAGTGATAGACCGCCACGGATTGGGCCAGACGCCAGTAGGCGTTGGTGATATCGAGTTGTTGGCGGCGATCCATCGTGGCGCTCAGCGCGTTGACCAACGTCAGCGACTGGCCGGACAACGCCGCGCCGGTGGGTAGTTGCAGGGCGTTGGCGACCATCTCCGGCGGCTGGACGCGCGGGCTGGCAGCCTGGGCACAGAGGGAGCATCCCAGAATGATTGCGGCGACGTGCATGATGGTATCCGATACGAACGGGTGCAGAGGAAGGTTGCGAAACCGCAAGTGGGTGCGACGGACCGGCGCAGGCCCGAGCGACGTGGACTATAACGTGACATTTTTCGGGCGATAGGTCAATGTGAAACGGCCGGGGGTTTGTGGAAAATGGCGAAAATGGGGGCTTGCGTGGTTTGCGGCTGCGGTTTTGGCTACAAAAATGTCCGAGTTTCGCCGGCCGAGTTTGTTCGTTACAATGGCGGCTTCGTGCGTAAAAAAAGAGTACAGTTTCCTATACGGAACCCCTTGGGGTTGCCTGGTCCTGGGGATTGTCGCTTCGTTGGGAGTCGCCTCGCGAAGGCGGCGGCGGAGCGGCCAATGTTCGGGATCGCGAAAGGTTCAGTGAACAATGAGTACCGCGAGTCCTGCTCCGTCGACCGACTTCATCCGTGCGATCATCAACGAGGACAATCGAACCGGGAAGCACGCCGGGCGCGTGAATACGCGGTTTCCGCCCGAGCCGAACGGCTACTTGCACATTGGGCATGCCAAGTCGATCTGTTTGAACTTTGGCATCGCGCGCGACTACAACGGCCTGTGCAATCTTCGTTTCGACGACACGAACCCATGCAAGGAAGACGTGGAGTACGTCGACTCGATCATGGAGGACGTGCGTTGGTTGGGCTTCGATTGGGAGGATCGGCTTTATTATGCGTCCGATTATTTTGAACAGATCTATGAGTGGGCGGTGCAGTTGATCAAGGCGGGCAAGGCCTACGTGTGCGACCTGGACGCCGACGGCGTTCGCGCGCATCGCGGCACGTTGACCGAGCCTGGAAAAAACAGCCCCTATCGCGACCGGTCGATCGAGGAGAATCTCGATCTGTTCGAGCGGATGCGAGCGGGCGAGTTTCCCGACGGATCGCGAA
>JAEWUR010000697.1 GCA_023397045.1 Planctomycetota bacterium | reverse complement strand
GTGGTGGGGCTCGCTTCGCTCGACCCACCCTACAGTTTCGTTCCTTTCCGCAACAGAAACTAATTACTCTTACGCCGGTTTCGCCCCAGCCGGACGTTTCTTGGCGATGGCCTCGCCATAGCTCGGTTCGGGCACCGTCGCCAAAATCCTCTCGATCACCTGATCGACGTCCACGCCTTCGGCATCGGCGTTGAAGTTCGTGAAGATGCGGTGCCGAAGCACGGGATAGGCCATCGCGCGAACGTCGGCCGCGCTGACCGCGAACTGGCCGTGCAGGATCGCTCGGGCTTTCGCGCCGAGGATCATGTACTGCGCGGCTCGGGGACCGGCGCCCCAGGCAAGCCAGTTCTTAATGAAATCAGGACTTTGCGATTCCTTCGGCCGAGTCGCCCGGGCGAGATCGACCGCATAGTCGACCATGTGCCGGCTGGTCGGCACCTGGCGCACCAGGTTCTGAATCCACACGATGTCGTTCCCGGTCAACACCGGTTTGATCTCTTGGCGATGCGTTTGCGTGGTGGCCATCACGATCTCGCGCTCTTCATCGCGCGTCGGATAGCCGATGTTGATCGACAACATGAAACGATCGAGCTGTGCCTCGGGCAGCGGGTAGGTGCCTTCCTGCTCGATCGGATTCTGCGTGGCCATGACGAAAAACGGCGGATCGAGCTTGTACGTGTTGCCGGCCACCGTGACTTCGTGCTCCTGCATCGCCTGGAGCAATGCTGCCTGAGTTTTTGGCGGCGTCCGGTTGATTTCGTCGGCCAAGACGATATTCGAAAAAACCGGTCCGTGAACGAAACGGAACGATCGCGTGCCGGTGGCCTGATCGAGATCGATGATTTCGGTGCCCGTGATGTCGCTCGGCATCAGGTCGGGCGTGAATTGAATCCGCGTGAACTTCAGATGCAGCGCCTGGGCCAAGGTCGAGACGGTGAGCGTCTTGGCGAGTCCCGGGACGCCGATGGTCAGGCAATGCCCCCTCGCAAACGCACAGATGAGCATCTGCTCGATCATTTCGTCCTGGCCGATGATGACCTTATGGACTTCGCGCAGCAGGGCCTCGCGGGCCTGGGCAACGCGGCGGACGGCTTCTTCCGGACTCATGGGGGGTGTGGCGGACGGCATGAACCAGCTCCAGTTTTCTTACTTCCCACCGAGACGCTCTCCTTATACATTAATTGATAGAGGGGTATAGATCAATTCTCTATGGTTCGATTGGGTCGCCAATTAACCGTTCTACAGTCGGAATGCGCATGGTTCGGCATCCTTTGAAAAAACACCTGCTGTGCATACCGACGATCGCGGCATTGTGCGTCTTGCTGCCGTCGGCAGGCCATGCCGACGCGCCGTCGTTCCAGAAGGCGGGCACCCGATTCAACGCCGTGCGGACGGTGACCGTAGCCCCCGGAAAGCCGTACACGATCGTCGTCACCGAGTTCTTCCACCACGGCGAGATCCGATCCGACGGCAAGAACGTGATCGTCACCGCGCAAAACAAGCTGGTTCCGATGCGAATCTTGCAGGTAGGCCCCGGCGACATCTGCCGGTTGGCGTTCCAGACGATCCCGAATCAGTCGGAATACGAAATCTACTATGGCGGAGAGCCGCCGACCGAATCGCCGCCGCCGTGGACCTGCCACGACGGCCTGCTGATGGAGACTCGCCGGCTCCAGTCCTGCAATTTCTACAGTCTCGATAGCGTTCGCGACGCCTTCGAGAAGGCCGAACCGATCGGGGCCGACTATGTCGACGCCGTCTTCCACGGATTCAATCCGATGACGCTCAAAAACGAGCCGTTTTTGAGCCGTTACACCGGCACGATGCACCTCCGCCAAGCCGGCGCCTACGGATTCATCCTGTCGAGTTGCGATTGCAGTTTTCTGCTGATCGACGGAAAGCTCGTCGCCTCGGCGCCCGGCCGTCACGGACCGTTGTATCGCGCGATGCGCGGCAGCCGGAACGACGTCGCACTGTCGGCCGGCGAGCATTCGTTCGAGTTCTACCATGCGGCGGGCGGCACGAATGCCATGATGGTCGTCGTCTGGGAGGTCGATCCCAAAAACGAAACGCCGGAGAACGTGACCGTCATCCCGTCGGAGATATTCCGTTCGTATTTGGTCGCCCATTTGCCCGCCACTCGGCTCGCCACGCGGTCGGCTCGGCAGATGCCCGACTTTTTTGCGAAGGTGGCCAACGACATTCCCCTGCCCGACAACAATACGCCGATGGTGGCCGTGATGTTTCGCGACCTGTCGGTCAAGTCGCTGACGATGCAAGGGGCGAAGCTGCAATGGGATTTCGGCGATGGACAAACCAGCCGGTTGCCGAACGTCGACCACGTCTACCTTCGGCCGGGCGTCTATTCCGTCAAACTCTCGATCCGGCGCGGCAGCAAGACGCTGGAGGTCACCAATCGCGTCGAGGTCGACCGACCGAACGCCGCGCCGCAAGAAAATGCGATGTCGTTCGACGACGCCGTGAAGATGATCGAGACCTACGATCCCAAAACGCTTGACGCGCCGTCGTTGCGGCAGTTGACCCTGGCGCTGGAGGCCAAGTCGTCGGCGTTGGCCAATCAGGCCGACGAGGCCGCGGCCGCGGTCGAACAGGCCGAAAACGATCCCAATCGCCGCGTGCCGACGGCCGCCAAAGACTCGAAGAAAGACCTCGTGCGAAATGCGATCCTCGCCGAATCGAAACGCTATCTCAACCGGGCCGTCGAAACGGCGAAATCCGCCCTGGTCGAAAAATCAGCCGCGTCGGGCGACAACGACTTGCTGCAACTCGCGCGACAGATCGGCCCGATGGCGCGCGAGCGATTGGGCGACTCGGCCACGGCACTCCAGATCTGGCAAGGCGCGGGTGAGCGGATCGCGGCCAACCCGTTGAAGGCCGAATGCGAAATCACGGCCGCCGACATCGCCCTGAACGATTTGCTCAAGACAAAGGACGCTGAAACGCTTCTGGAGGCGGCTGCCAAACGGCTTGGCGCGAATCCCACCGGAGCGGTCGCCGCGAAGCTCGAACGCGTGCGCGGCGATCTCGCGGCCGCCTCGGGCGATGGGCCTGCCGCACAGAAACACTACCGCGAAGCCGAGCGACTCGGCGACTTGGGGAGATCGTTCGTCGAACGCACGGCCACGCGCGGCGCTCGCGCCCGATCGACCGAAGAGTTCATCCAGCAAAAAGAGTTCGACCGCGCGGCCCAGGAACTTCAAGCGTGGCAGGACGAGTTCCCCACGGCCAAGATCGAGGGCTATTGGGCGCTACTTTCCGCCCGATATTGGGCAGGCCGCGGGCAACACGATCAGTCCGTTGCGCAGGTCGAGCAGCTCGAAACGGTCAATCCGAACTCGCCCTACATCGATCAGGCCTTGCTGCTGGCCGCCGACAGCGAGATGCGTCGCGGTCGAAAAGACCGGGCCTTGGCCACGCTCCACTCGCTGGCCGACAACTATCCCGGCAGCCCCCTGGCGCCGTTGGCGAAGAAGAACATCGAGGCGATCGAGAACGACCAGGGCCAGGAGTCAGGCGGCAAGGCGGGCGGGAAATAATGGCCGTGCGAATGCCTTTGGGGATGTCGATCATTTCTTCTTGACACGATCGCGTCCTTTTCGGTTTGACCGCCGATCCGGCGATCCGTCATCAACCACGGCCCCTCTCCCAACCTCCGAGCCCAATCGCAACCCCAAGGCATCTACCGCCGCTCGGTACGGTAGATCGATCGGCAGGCATCAGGAGGCCCGTACAACGGGCCTGACAATTTCTTGGTTTTCGCGTGTGCCACTGGCTCTGCCAGTGCTTGGCATGGATTGACATGCCACGATACGGCCAGTAAAAAATGCGGGATGGCACATCGAAAGACAGTGCGGCATTTACACGAGGCAGGTCATTTGCACGAATTGACCTTCTCGTGTTATCGTCGGATGCCGTTGTTAACCAACGATGCGTGGCGACAGAAGCTGGCACAATGTATCGATGCGGCCGGCAGCGAATCGGCCATCGAACTGGTGGGCTTTGTCTTCATGCCAGAGCACGTGCATCTGCTCGTATATCCCACGACACCGACACCTTCAATCAGCCGTTATCTGGCTCGGATCAAACAACCGTTTTCAAAGCAGATCAAGACGATACTGATCACCCAAGGCTCACCGTTGCTGTCAAAACTCATGGTCCAAGAGCGACCTGGGAAGACTTGCTTTCGTTTCTGGCAAGAAGGACCGGGCTACGACCGGAATCTATTCACTTCCGACGCCATCTCATCGTCCTTGGAGTATATCCACAACAACCCAGTCAACCGAGGACTTTATCGGACCGCTGACGACTGGAAGTGGTCGTCGGCCCGGTACTACCTCGATGGGCCTCCACAACAGCAGCACCCAGGTTTGCCGACAATTCACGGCTTGCCCGACGGAGCCATCCATTAGACGCAAACAGCACTGGCAAAGCCAGTGGCACCCTACGCCGTTAACCCTGTTGGAAACATAAAAAAATGGTCTTGATGCGTTAGCCACTTTTTGGGATTTGCGTGTTTTACCACAAACTCGCACCCCGAAAGGAGTCGGCCGTGACGCATCAAGACCAAG
>JAEWUR010000428.1 GCA_023397045.1 Planctomycetota bacterium | reverse complement strand
GCCTTGGAGCGGCCTCGCAGACCTTCACCGCATCGAGCGCCGGAGAGGCCACGTTCAGCTTCTCCGCCCAGCAAGTGATCGCGGGCAACGGCACCGCCGTAACGGCGAAGTTGGATGACACGTTGCTGACGTTTAGCGGCCTCGATTCCGTGCTGCCCGGTGCGGCGATGACGGCTTACACGTCGGATCCCGTGATGGTAAGCGCCGGCGTCCACACCCTTCAGTTCCAGGGAAGCACGTGGACATTCCTCGACAACGTGAGTGGCAGCGCCGTGCCCGAACCGTCCGTGACGGTGACACTACTAACGGGCCTTGTCGGCCTCCTGGCCTATGCCTGGCGGAAACGCAGATAGGAGTCGCGGGTTTCGGTTGCCGGGTCCCGAATGGCATCCGGCCCGAAAACCGCGGTTGTCGGTACGACTGGATGGGGCGGCGGCCATTGGAACGCTGCACAGGTGTTCCTGGCCGCCTTTCCCACAAGGCCACAATGTCAATCCGACGATCGACGGAGTAGAATAGAGGAAGCAGAGAGATGCGAGACGCCGCCATTCCTGAATGCGTCGGTCTCGCACGGAGGGTCGATATTGGGTCTCAGAAAAGTAATGTCGCGAGGCCGACCAACGGAAGGCCGGTAAACAGGAGTTTTCGGTCGTGAACCACCCAACATTATTTACCTGAGCATCAATAAACCATGCAGGCACCAATGAAATCGCTTCTGACGAACTTGGCTTTTTTAATCGCGTTTGCGACGGCCCAGCCGCAGCGCGTCGATGCCGCCGACTTCGGCAGAATCATGCCGCTCGGCGATTCGATCACGGCCGGATACACGTCGACCGGCGGGGTTCCGGGCGGCTATCGGGAGGAGCTTGTTCGAAATCTCTCGGCGGCGGGCCATTCGTTCTCGTTGGTCGGAAGCCAAACGACCTATCCAAGCGAGGCGTTGACCAGCGCCGGCCAGGAGCACCACGAAGGGCATAACGGCTACACGATCGCGCAAATCACCGACGGCGTGGTGAACTCGAATTGGCTCGGCGTCGATCCCGACATCATTTTGCTCCACATCGGGGCCAACGATATGCTGACCCCCGAGGCCGACACCGCACCGGATCGGCTCGACGCATTGTTGGACAATATCATCGCGCGACGACCCGAGGCTCAAATACTCGTCGCAAAGATCATCGGCGGCAGCACCGTTGTCAACGGCGCGCAGGCCGCGGAATATGACCAGGCCATTGCCGCATATAATTTGGCCGTCGCAGAGATAGTCGGTGTGCGTGCCGACGACGGCCAACACGTCTCGCTGGTCGACATGTACGGCCTGCTCAATATCACGCGGCAGACCGACGACCTGGGCCGACCGCTGTTCGCGGATACCTCCCATCCCAACCAGCTTGGTTATGACGTAATGGGCAACGCGTGGGACGGCGCTATCGAGTCGGTCGCCATGCCGGAACCGAGTTGCGCTGCAATCATCATCGCGGGCCTTGTGTGTCTCGCTGCGTTTCGTTCGTGCGGCCGGATGTGCCAGAAGGAAAGGAAGTAGTCGCCATGTCGCGCAAAGGTGTACATGACGTGAAACGCCGCGGTCGCGGGTTCACATTAGTCGAACTGCTCGTGGTGATTACGATTATCGGCATTCTCATCGCATTGCTCCTGCCGGCAGTTCAGGCGGCGCGGGAGTCGGCTCGGCGTATGCAATGCGCCAACAATCTGAAACAAGTCGGACTGGCCGTCTTGAACTACGAGACCACCGCCGGCTGTTTTCCACCTGCTTCGCAATGGGACGCTTCGGAATTGGCCGCGCTTCCCTGGTACGACCCGCAAAAACTGCGAATGAACTGGGTTGGGCTGATCCTGCCGTACCTGGAAAATCAATCGCTGTACGATAGCTACGACAAAACGCAGGCGGTCAGCCACGTGGCGAATACGATGTTCCGCAGCGCGAAACTCTCGGCCATGCTGTGTCCCAGCGATGCCTTCAATCAGACGCCGTTTAACGGGACGGCGGCGGGATTGGCCACCCTCGGCGACAACTGGGCTCGCGGAAATTATGCGGCAAACGCCAGTCTTGGGGCAATGAACAACGGCAACGCCGGTGATCCGAACGGCGGTGCCGGGCCCGGCACGCCGTGGTGGAGAAACGACCGCGGACGCGGCGTCATGGGCGCGAACGCCGCGGTCCGGATGGCCGAAAGTCGCGACGGCTCGAGCAATACCGTCCTCCTCGGCGAGATCCGAGCGGGTCTATCCGAGGTCGATAGTCGCGGCACATGGGCACTCGGCGACGCGTCGAGTTCGCTCTGGGCCCACGGTTCGATACCGGGGTTGGCCGACACTGCGGGACCCAACAATCCCGCGCCGGGAGCCGACAACACGCAGTTCTGCGACAAGCTCGCCTCGCAGATGGGCTGCACCACCGGGCTCGATTGCCCCGGGCTGTCGTCCGAGGGCATGCCGTGTTACGGATATCCCGGCTTGAGCAATCAGCAGGGCGTGCGCAGCATGCATGCGGGCGGTGCGCACACCTGTTTCGCCGATGGCAGCGTCCATTTCATCGGCGACTATATCAACATCGTGGGCGACCCGTCCGTTTGGGACCGTTTGATGGCATCAGCCGATGGCTATCCAATCGGCGGCGACGAGTATTGAAAGGCAGGACATCGAATGCGGATATCGCATGTGTCATTTGTTCTGGCGGTGTTGCTTCTGGCCGGGTGCTCCCGGGAGCCGTTTGCGATGGAGAAGGTCGTTGGCAAGGTGACCTACGAGGATGGATCGGCGATTCCCGTCGACCGACTCTGTTTGATTTTCACTTCGCAGGCCGAGGCCGTCGACGCCAAGACGCATCCCCGGCCGGCCACGGCCACGGTCGACAAGGATACCGGCGCGATTCAATCGGTAACATCGCACAAGTTCGGCGACGGGCTCGTCCGAGGCAGACATAAGGTAACGCTCGGCGTTCTCGGCGGTGGGTTGCCGCCGGCATCGGTGGTGCCGCCCGAGTACGTCGATCCCGCTCGAACGCCGCTGGAGGTTGACACCGCGAATCAGCCGTTCGAGTTGATGGTCCGCAAACCCCAATAACGAGCATCCCATGCCGCTTCCTCGAATCCGCACCTCGCTAAACATCTGGAAAGCTCTTATCGTTCTGTCGGCAATTGTCGTTTTCGGCGCTGCTCGTGTTGCGTCGGCCGATCCGTACCAGGGCAAATACTCGCAGGGCGTCGGCGATGCCGCGACGTTGCAGCGGATCGATCAATCGTTCCAGTTCTTCCACGCCAATCCGGACGTGCCGAACCTGACGATGCTCTACCGCGCCGACTGGAACACCTACACCGAAGGCGCCGGCTGGGACGCCTGGTGGATGCAAAACAGCTACGGTTTCTCGTATGCGGCGACGCCCTTCCTCCAACCCTGGGCCAGAAAAACGTTGCAGAACTCGATGGATATGTTCTGGAACAACCAGGGCGACGGAGTGCGAAAGGGACTTTGGGGCGCGCCCGGCAGCACCTTTTACGAACTGGTCGCGCCCGACGGCGCATTGGGCGACTGCGTCAGGCCGAACGCCATCATCTACAAACAGGGCGATGGCAACGTGGCCATTCACGATTGGATGTATGAAGCCACGGCCGCCGGCGTCGTAACTCAAGCCGAGTTGTTGTTGTCGAGCCGCGATCGAACGGCCATCGCCAACTATCTGCCGAAAATGGAACGGGCCGTCCGTTGCATCGACGCGACGCGCGATCCCAACACCAATCTGTTCCTTGTCGGTCCCGCGGCCAACCTGCTCGCTCCCAGCTATGGCGGCACCTACAATCCAACGACCGGCAACTTTGACAAAGGCTATCTCGCCGGATTGTCCATCAACTATCTCGCCGCCGTCGACCGTATGATTGAACTCTACAAGTTGACCGGCGACGCGGCCAAGCAGGCCGACTATCAACACCGGGCCGACATCACTCGGGCCTCGTTGTCGCAACTGATGGCCACTGGGCCGCAAGGCAACTACTTCGCCAAATCGGTCGAGAAGACCGACGCTGGACTGGGCACGAAACATGGCGTCTTGGGGCAATCGCAATTTGGCTATCTCGAAGGAGCCGCCAATGTGGATGCCGTTGCGCTTCGGGCGGTCGACAACGCCGCGGCACGTTCGATCTACGACACCATCGCGGCGAATTCCGCGATTCGGCCCAACGATTTCCTTTTGACCAACTCGGCCCCGCTCGACGACATGTACACAAACCACGGTGAACCAGAGCTGGAAAGCTATTGGCAGTTCGGCGACTGGGTGAACGGCGGCGCTTGGGGC
>JAEWUR010000598.1 GCA_023397045.1 Planctomycetota bacterium | reverse complement strand
GCCCTGGGCCGCCGTCAAGGCCCTGGCGCCGATGCCGTCCCAGTTGCCCACGACCGGTCGAATGCCGGCGGCGGCCGTTCCATAGCTGAACGCCGCATCGGCGATGCCGGCGCTGTTGCTGTCCCTCAAATAGAACTTCGAGTTCGCCGAACTATACAGCCCGATCGTGTCGACACGGTCGCCGTTCCAATCGCCGGCCACGGGCGTCCAACCCGAGTTGGCCGGGCCGTAGACGAAACTGACATCGGCCACGCCCGTCGAATTGGCGTTTCGCAGATAGAACCTCGACGCCGTCCCGGCATACAAGCCGATCGTGTCGACGCTGTCGCCGTTCCAGTCGCCGACTACCGGCGTCCATCCGGAATTGGCCGGACCGTAGACAAAATTGACATCGGCCACACCCGGCGCGTTGACGTTCCGCAAATAAACCGTCGCCGTCGTCGGATTGTAAAGGCCAACCGTGTCGATGCCGTCGCCGTTCCAGTCGCCGACAATCGGCGTCCAACCGGAGTTGGCCGGCCCATAGTTAAAGGTAATGTTCGCCGCGCCGGCGGTATTGCTGTTCCTCAGATAGAACATCGAGTTGGCCCGATTGTACAACCCGATCGTATCAATGCCGTCGCCGTTCCAGTCGCCGCTCAACGGAATCCAACCCGCATTGCCCGGACCATAGACGAACGTCGAGTCCGCCTCTCCCTGGCTGTTGTTGTTTCGCAACGAGAAGAACGACGTCGCCGGATCGAACAACCCAATCGTGCAGGCGCTCGAACCCGTCGCAACCACGGTGCCCGTGACCCGGAAATTGAACAACGGATAAGCGGGATCATTCGTCGTGATGCCGATATCGCCGTCAAACGTGCCCGAAACGTTCGTGTCCAGCCGCACGGTGAACGTGTCGCTGCCCTGAGGATCGATCGAGCCGGACAACGGGTCGATCACCGTGTAGCCCGACGGCGCCGTCAGCGAACCGATCGTCAACGGAACCGTCCCCGTGTTCCGCACCGTAAAGGTGCGCACCACAGCCGTCGCGTCGCGAAGCACTACGCCAAAATCCGTTCCGTCGATCGTCTCCGGAGTCGCATCGCCGTCGTCGATCGAAATGCCCGAACCCTCGACACGAATCGAGGGCACCGACGCCGAAATCACCGAACCCGTGATTCGGAAGTTGAACGGGTTCTGCGTGTTGTCGTTCGACGTGATCGTCAGATCGCCCGCATACGTCCCCACGGCCGTCGTATTCAACTGGACCGTGAAGCTGTCGCTGCCGCCGGGCAAAATCGACCCGTTGAGCGGCTCCGAAAGGATATACCCGGCCGGCAGCGTCGGCGGCAACAACGACAAGACGCTCGTGCCCGTGTTCCGCACCGTGAACGTCCGCGTCAACGCGGCCCCGTGGATCACCGTCGAACCGAAATCGGTCCCGTCGCTGAAACTCGCGACCAAACCGCCGTCGACAATCGCCTGACCGTAGAAATCGACGGCGATCTTCGGCAACAAGGTCTTGTCAATCGCGTACGTCTCGCCGGTGAAGAAGTTCCCGTTGCCCGTGCCGGCGCCGCCGAGCTTGTTGCCCTGCGGATCGGCGATCGAATCGTTGTCGATCACGTCGACCCGCAAAGTCCCGTTGCCCGTGCCCGTGCCAACGGTCACGATGTACGACGTCTGCCCGCCGTTCGAATCGGCGATGCCGACGATCTTCGTGCCGGTAAGCCCCGGCGGCACGATGGCCAGATCCGTCGCATCCAATCCCGACACTTGCTCGCTGAAAGTGAGCAAGAATCGGACCGAGTTCGCATTCGTCGGATTCAGGTCCAATCGCGTGCAGGAAACAACGGTCGGGGCAACGGCGTCCATGCTCCACGTCGCGGCCTGCGAGCCCGTCACGGCATTGCCGGCCAAGTCCGTGATCGACGGGCCGTTCACCGTGAGCGAGTACGCGCCGCTGGCCGAAGTAAACGAGCCCAGGCCGATAATGCGGTAGGTTGTGCCCGACACCAGGCTGACCGTGACCGTGCCGTCGAGATCCACCGTTGCGCCGTTTCGCGTCAGCGTCACGTCCTGGTAGGTGAACGTCGACAGTTGCACCTGCTTCGAGAAGACGACATCCACCGCGCTCACCGCCGTGTTGCGCGGATTCGGCGTCACATCGACCACGTCGGTCACGAAACCGGGAGCCGTGTCGATGACCCACGTGTCCGTGGCGAATCCGACGCCCGCATTGCCGGCAATGTCGGTAACCCCGTCCGCATTCACCCGAAGCATGTACGTTCCGTCGACCGCCGTAACCGCGTCCAGCCCGTTGATGCGACATCGCGTAGGCGATGTCCAATCCAACGTGACCTTGCCCGCCAAATCAACCTGAACGCCGCCGCGAGTCAACACGATGTCGCTTTCCGTGAAGGTCGCCTGGGCGATCGCCTCGGAAAAGAGAACATCCACATACGGGACGACCGCATTCCGCGGATCGGGCGTCACGTCGACCACGTCCGTAACGACCGGGGCCGTCACGTCGGTGACCCACTGGTCCGAAACCGAATCGGCTCCGAAATTGCCCACCAAGTCCGATATCCCCGCCGTATTGACCGTCAAAACATACGTGCCGTTGACCGACGTGAACTTGCCAAGCCCGGCGATCGTGTAGGTCGCCCCTGACGGGTTCGACACCGTCACCGAGTTGTCCAACATCACTTCCACGCCGTTCCGCGTCAGCGTGATGTCGCGATAGGTGAACGTCGAAAGCAGAATCGGCTCGGAGAACACCACGTCCACGGTCGATACCGGAAGGTTCCGCGGATCCGGCGTTACGTCAACAAGGTCCGCGATCGTCGGCAGAACCATGTCGGCCACCCAAGTCCTCGACATCGAACCCGTGCCCGCATTGCCGAGCACGTCCTCAACGCCGTCGGCCTTAACCGTCAGGACATACGCGCCATCCTCATCGGTGAAACTGCTCAACCCATTGATGTGATAGGTCTTGTCCGATATCAGGCTGATCTCGATCGAGTCGTCGAGCGCCACCGGCAAGCCGTCTCGGGTCAATTCCAAGTCCTCGTAGGTGAACGTCGAAAGATTCAACACCTTGCTAAACGTGACATCGAGGCTGCCGACGGCCAGATTGCGCGGATCGGGCGTTACCTCGGCGACAGCCGCGACCTCCGGCGGTACCGTATCGACCACCCACGTGTCAGACTTCGTTCCCGTGCCGACGTTGCCCGCAGGATCGCTGATGCCCGTGCAGTCGACCAGAAGGGTGTACGCGCCGTCGTCGACCGTGAAGCCGCCGAGACCTTCGATCCGGTAGGTCGACGCCGACCCCGCAACGAAACTCACAACGACCGTGTCGTCCAACCACACCAAAGCATCGCCCCGCATCAACAGCACGTCCGCGCGGGTGAAGGTGCTCAGGTCAATCGGCTCGGAGAACGTGACATCCATACTCGACACCGCCGAATTGCGCGGATCGGGCGTCACATCCACAACGTCCACAATCGTCGGAGCCGTCGTATCGACCGTCCATGCGTCCGACGCCGACTGAATCCCCGCGTTCCCCGCATGATCGAACAGCCCGGCCCCGAAGAACGTCAAACTGTAGTTTCCAGCGGCGCCCGTAAACGCCCCGAGCCCGTCGATGCGATACAACGTGTCGGAGACCTGGGTCAACGTCACCGAACCGTTCAACGTAACCTTGCCATTGTTCCGTCGCAGCTCGATATTCGCCAACGGATCGAACGTCGAAACGTTCACCCATTCGCTCATCTCGACCAGCACGCTGCCGACCGAGGTGTTGCGCGGATCAGGCGAAATGTCCTGCACATCGACCACCTGCGGCGCGGTCGTGTCCATGAGCCAACTGTCCGAGGCCGCCGCAATGCCGGCGCCGACGTCGCCCCAAATATCCTCGATGTTCTCGGCGTCGATCGAGATCCGGTACTCGCCCTCGGCGCTCGTGAAGCCGCCAAGCCCGTTGACCCGATAGTTATAGATCGTGCCGTCGAACATCGGTTCCACCGTGACCGAACCGTCCAAAACGACTTCCGTCTCGACGCCGTCGACCGTCCGGAACAGATGGACGTCCTCGAAGGTGAACGTCGTCAGGTTGATTTCCTCCGACATCTCGACTACCACGCTGGCAACGGTCGCGTGGCGCGGATCGGGCGTCACGTCCACAATGTCCAACACCTGCGGAAGCGTCGCATTCATCACCCACGCGTCCACCGCGTCGCCCGCAATGGTATTGCCCGCGTAATCCGCGATGCCCGCGCCGTTGACCGTCAGCGTATACGTCCCGTCTCGCTGCGTAATGACGACGCCCTCGCCGTCCGTGACGGTGTCAAAACCGCTGAACGTGTATTCGGTGCCCGACCACGACTTCGTGATCCCCGCCAGATCGATCGTCTCCGTCACCCCGCGATGCGTCCGGGTGAGCGTCAAATCCTCCAGCCCGAACGTCGACGGGTCGATCTCCTTCGAGAAGTTGATCGTGATGCTCTCGAACAGCGTGTTGCGCGGATCGGGCGTCACGTCGACAATGTCCATCGTCGGCCGAACGGTGTCGATCGTCACGTAGACCACCGAACTAAAGCCTTCATTGCCCGCCGCATCGATAACTCGGGCGCTGAGGCTGTAGCTGCCGTCAACCAAAGCCGGCGTTACGTCGAACGTGACCGAACCGTCGACCAACGACACGATCATGTAGTTCTGCTCGCCTTCGTCGCCGAAATCGTCGTCGTTGTTCAAGTCGACGTCCAGATAGACCTGCGTGCCGTCCGGTTCGTCGGCCGTCACCGTCACCGACGGCGTCGTGTCCTTCGTCAACGTCCGCTCCACCGTCAGCACGACATCCGGAGCCGTCATGTCCACGGTGAACCGGGCCAAGGCCGTGCCTTCGCCCGCCGCGCCCGTCACGTCCTTCAACAACGTGCCGTCGATCTCAATCTCATACCAATTGTCCGTGTTCGTGTAGTAGCCGAGCCCGTCGATCCGGTAGAAGAACCCGTACTCGTGGACCATCGTCACCGCATGACCCGCCTCCGTCAACGAGATCAGCGTCCGCGTTACGCCATCCTCGGCGACCGAATACAACTTGATCGCGCCGTCCGGTTGGGCCGTCGGCAGATCGACCAGCCCCCGAATGATCACTCCAACCGACGACACCGAATAACTCCGCGGATCCGGCGTCACCGGAAGCACTTCGACCACCTCGGGCGTCGTCTCGGCCGACAGAATCGTGTAGGTCGTCGACAAATCGCCCGCCTGGTTGCCCTGGATCGGATTGCTCACCAAATCCGAGATCGCATGGAGCAACACGACCGGATAACCGTTCTCATCGATCACGATGTCGCCGTTCCCGTCGGTCTCATACAACGGCGTATTCCGCAGAATGATCGTGTACGTGTGGTTGGCAAACCAGGTCCCGGCCGCCGGAACCAGGTCGATCGTCTTGGTCGTCGGATTGTAAACGATCGAGAAATCGTAACCCGACTCATTGTACGCCGCCAACTCGTCGTGGCCGACCAACTCCTTCTGCTCCGCCAAACCGAGATCGCGAATAATTGTGATGTTCCGAAACACCGAGTCGACATCGGGATCAAATGCGTCGCCCGCCGGAACGTACGTCTCGTGCAGCGTCGCAACGTCAATCCCGCTGGCGTCGTCGTCCAACTGAAGCGTGAACTTGTTCAACGTCGTGTTGATCACGGCCACCGAATTCGAACTCGAATCCTTGTCGTCGGTGCCACCGTCCAACGGCTTGACCAGTGTCGCCGTCGGCCCTTCAAAATCGACCCGGTCGATCGCGCCGCGGTCCTTGAAAATGTTCTCGCCCATGCCCGCCACGCTCGCCATCGTCGGGTCGTCGATCCGCTCCTTGCCATACATGTCGGTCGTCGGCGCGACGATCGGCGAGACGGGTATTCCGAGCTCCGAACGGACGATTGTCAAAGCGGGCCGGTCCGACAGGCTGTTCTGCGAACTGTCGATGATCGGCGAACCCGCCGCGGGATAGAAATTGCCGTGCAACGGATCAACGAAAACGTCCGTCACCGGAACATGCCCCAATTCCATCGCGTTGCTATCGGCAACACTGCCGCGCCGATTGGCCAAGTTGTTTGCATAGGCCGTCGCGCCGACGACGGTAGACGCTGATGAACTGTCCACGCTGATGCCGACGCCGCAATTCATCACAACGTTGTTCAACAT
>JAEWUR010000544.1 GCA_023397045.1 Planctomycetota bacterium | reverse complement strand
ATGTGTAGGGATGCAGCGGTATCGATTCCTCGGTTGCCCGAACGCGACGGAGCTGTTGGAGTTTCTCGGCCGACATGGTCAAACAGAAGACGCGTTCCCAGGGCGAGTTCAGCAGCGGTTTTGGCGGGGGCAACTCGGGCGCCAACGGGACGTTGGCTGCGAACCAGCCGCGATAGGCCAGGTAGAGCATCGTCGGCGTTTTCATGCTCCGCGAAACGCCGGTTAGGATGACCTCGGCGCGGTCGAGGTCTTGCAGGTTCTGGCCGTCGTCGTGACGGAACGCATACGACACGGCTTCGATCTCGCGCGTTTTGGCTTCGGTCATGTCGTTGAACAGACCGGGTTTTTCTTGCGGCGCGATTTTCAGGTGGACCGTCAGGCGTTCGAGAATTGGTCCAAGGATGTCTAGCGCATCGACGTTGTGTTCGCGAGCGACGGTGCGCATGGTGCGGCGCAGTTCGTCCGAGACGAGCGTGTGGATGATCAGCGCTTCGCTGTTTCGCGCTTCGTGGACCACGGCATGCACCTGCCGGGGTGTTTGGACGCGGGCGCGCCGCAGCAATCGGACGGGTGCGTCTTGGAATTGAACCAAGCCCGCCTTGATCATGCGCTGGGCGGTGTCGCCGGTCGCGTCGGATACGACAAAAACCGTGAGCATCGACGTATCATACCCCCATTTTTCCAGAAAAACAGCCTCATCCTGGTTGCAATCGCCGAAATGAACGTGTTATCATCGAGGTTCGTCGGAGCGCGTTCGTTGCAGGAGACGCGCGTCGCGGAGAGAAACGTTCGCAGCCCTTATCGAAATCGACGCATTTCATGCCGATTCTTCCACGATCACGGTATTTTCCACCGGCCGAAGAGTCCGACCCGGAAGGGCTGGTTGGATTGGGCGGCTACCTGACGCCGGAGTGGCTGCTGGATGCGTATCGGCATGGAATTTTCCCCTGGCCGATCACCGATTTCGAAGCGCCGTTGGCGTGGTGGTCGCCTGACCCTCGGGCGGTGATCGAATTCGATCGGTTCCATGTTTCGCGGCGACTGCGGCGAACGTGTCGAGGAGCGAAGTTCGAGGTGACGCGAAACGTCGATTTTCCGGGCGTGATTCGCGGCTGCGCGATGTCGCCGGGCCGGTTGAATCAGACGTGGCTGACGCCCGAGATGATCGACGCCTATATCGCGTTGCACGAGCTCGGTTATGCGCACAGCATCGAGGTTTGGCACCAGCACGAACTGGCCGGCGGCGTCTACGGCATTGCACTCGGCGGCGTCTTCGCGGCCGAATCGAAGTTCTATCGCGTGCGCGACGCATCGAAGGTTGCGCTGGTCCATCTTGTCGAGCATCTTCGGGAGCAGGAGTTCACGCTTCTGGATATTCAGCAATTGACGCCGCACACAGCCCGATTCGGTGCGACAACGATCCCTCGGATCAAGTATCTATCGCGCTTGGCCGCATCGATCGACTTGCCGGTCCGGTTCTAGTAGTCTGTCAATCATGGGTTGATGAGTTCGGGTGCCATGCCCACGCTTGTCGTGGGCATGATAATTCGCCGAAAACTCGCCACATGCCCACGACAAGCGTGGGCATGGCACCCATCACGGCACGGCTGACAAAGCATTAGATGCCGGCATTTCGGCGATCTCGGTTTCCGTGCCCCCCATTTTGCACTCATCACGAGGCGATTCTTCGGGGAAATCCCGATTTGAAAAAACTTGCTCGGGGTCGTCTGTGACGTAGAATTGCAATGGAAAGCTACAACCGGATTTTTCGGCAAACTTTCCGTAAAGCCGGCGGGTTTCCAGTGCCGATACATGTCGAGAACGCGTCGTGGTTCCCATTGAGGATACGTTTTTCATGAATGCAACCGAAGAACTGCTGAACGAGGTCCAGGAGTTGACTTGGGCGATGATCGACGATCAGGCGAGTGAGACCGAGGTCTCGCGGCTCGAGGATTTGTTGCTCGAAAACGACGAGGCCCGCCAGACGTATGTGCTGTGCATGCAGATGCACGCCGATCTTCATTACATGTTCGGCGGGAAACCTCGCATGCCGGAAGCCCTTCAGAAGCTGCTCGATGCCGAGAAGGCCAAGTCGAAGCGGACGCCGTTGCCGATCGTCAATCTACCGGTCAGCAGTGCCGTCATTTCGCATGCGAATGGTAGCATGTGATTGCGTCTTGCCGAATCCTGGGCCTACTAATGTTTTTCTTTTGCCCGGGCTCTCAGATACTCGACGGCCATCGGCATCACCGAGATGATGATGATGGCGATCACGACGATCGAGAAGTTCTCTTTCACCAGCGGTAGGTTGCCGAACCAGTATCCGCCGAAGACGAACAGCGCCACCCAGGCGATGCCGCCGACGATATTGTAAAGGATGAACTTCGGATAGTTCATCGCTCCGATGCCGGCGACAAATGGGGCAAACGTGCGGACGATCGGGACGAACCTTGCGATGATGATCGTCTTTCCGCCGTATTTTTCGTAGAAGGCGTGCGTGCGGTCGAGGTATTCCTTTTTCAGGAACCGGACATTGCCGCTGAACGCGCGCGGACCGATGTAGGCGCCGATCCAATAGTTGACCGTATCGCCGGCGATGGCGGCCGCGCTCAAGAGGATGAACAGCCAGAGCGGATCGAGCGGTTGACTGTCGCCGGCCGCGAGGGCGCCGGCCGCGAACAGCAGCGAATCGCCCGGCAGAAACGGCGTGACGACCAGGCCCGTCTCACAGAAAATGATCGTCAGCAGGATCAGATACGTCCAAAGGCCATAGTCCTTAATCACCTCGGCAAGATGCTTGTCGAGGTGGAGAAAGACATCGGCGAACCACGTGATCCATCCCATCCAATCCATCGAACCGGGCTCACTTTCTGGTGAGTTCGTGGAATCGGGCGATCAGGTCGCGCGTGATCGGGCCGGGGACTCCGTCGCCGATCGGCCGGCTGTCGACTTTCACCACGGGCACGATCTCGGCTGCGGTGCCTGTGAGGAAGCATTCGTCGGCGATATAGACGTCGTGTTTCGTCAGCGGAATTTCGCAGACCTCGATGCCCCGCTCGCGTGCCAGTCCGATGACGGCGTCACGGGTGATGCCTTCGAGGATGCCGGCGTCGATCGACGGGGTCAGCAATCGCTTGCCGCGCACCAGGAAGACGTTGTCGCCGGTGCATTCGGCGATTTCGCCCTTGTGATTGAGCATCATGGCCTCGATGCAGCCGGCCTGAAGCCCTTCGATCTTGGCCAGGATGTTGTTCAGGTAGTTCAACGACTTGATTCGCGGGCTGAGCGCGGCCGGATGCGTCCGCGACACGCTGACGGTGACAATCTCCAAACCCTTCTGGTACAACTCCTCGGGATAGAGCGAAATTTTGTCGGCGATGATGATCACGCGGGGATCGCTGCATCTGTTTGGGTCGAGACCCAACGTGCCGGCGCCGCGCGTGACCACGACGCGGATGTAGCCGTCTTTGATGCCGTTGACGGCGAGCGTGTCGTTGATGGCTTTGGCCATTTCCGGCTTTGTCATGGGGACCGTCAACCAGATGGCCTTGGCCGAGTTCCACAGACGATCGAGGTGCTCGTCCATGCGGAAGACCTTGCCCGAATAGCTGCGAATGCCTTCGAAAACGCCATCTCCATAGAGCAGGCCGTGGTCGTAGACGCTGATTTTTGCGTCCTCTTTGTCGAAAAGCTCGCCGGAGATGTAGATTTTGAGAGACATGCGTGAGAGGGGTCAGGGGTCAGGGAACAGGGGGCAGGGGGTAGGGGTCAGGAGTAGGTTATGCTTTAGCATAACAAAAATCCGAGCGTTTCTTATGTTATGCTGAAGCATAACCTACGGATTCCTACCTCCAATCCCTGCCTCCTAATCTCTTTCAATTCTTCCTTCGGCCAGCCGGACGATCCGGTCGGCCTGATCGGCCACGGCACGATCGTGTGTGACCATTACTATAGTGAGGTTTTGTTGGCGGTTCAAGGTTCGGAGGATCCGGATAATTTCCTGCCCGGTGGCTTGGTCGAGGTTTCCGGTGGGCTCGTCGGCCAGGAGCAGTTCGGGCTCGGCGATCAGCGCCCTGGCGATGGCGGCCCGTTGCATCTCCCCCCCCGAGAGTTCGCGGGGACGGTGCTTCAGGCGGTGGCCGAGGCCGACCGTTTCGAGCAATTCCACCGCCCTGGCCCGATGTCGACGCCGGTTTCGGAGGTAGCTGAACGCCCCGTGCGCAATCATCAGCGGCGTGAGGACGTTTTCGAGGGTGCTCAGCTCGGGCAGCAAGTGGTAGAACTGGAAGATCATGCCGAACTGGCGATTTCGCAGGGCGTCACGGCCTTTGGCGCCAAGATTGTCGATCCGGCGGCCGGCATAGTGGATTTCGCCCCGATCGGGCGCGTCGAGCGTGCCGAGCAGGTGGAGCAGCGTGCTCTTGCCCGAGCCGCTTTGACCGACAATGGCCAGGAACTCGCCTTGGCGAACGCTCATGCTGACGCCGCGCAACACCGGCACCTCGATCGAACCCTTGCGATAGCTCTTGAAAAGGTCGGTGGTTCGCAACTGATCGGCCTGTGCGTGGGAATGGTGAACTGTCATTGGCGAAGGATGAACTCCGACGGCCTCTGCCGACAATTCATCATTCATCATTCCGCATTCATCATTTTTCGTTATATTTCGTGTCGACATCTGCGTGAGTTCACTATTCATAACGCAAGGCCTCCACGGGATGTAGTCGGGCGGCACGTCGCGCCGGCAGGACGCTGGCGGCTACGGCGATTCCCAAGGCGCCGGCGACGATCCACACGACGGTCCACGGCTGGACGATCGCGGGGATTTTGTAGAAGTAGTAGATCGACGGATCGAACACCGGGCGGCCGGTCAGCCATGCCAGCCCGTCGGCAATCGTGTTGATGTTGCGGACGATCAGCAGGCCGATGACCATGCCGACGCCCGAGCCGACCATGCCGAGCGACAGGCCGTAGGCAAGGAAGATGCCCATCACGCCGCTGCCCGAGGCGCCGAGTGATTTCAGGATGCCGATGTCGCGGGTCTTCTCGACGACGATCATGTAGAAGATGGCCAGGATGCCGAACCCGGCCACGGCGATGATGAGAAACAGCAAAATGTTCAGGATCGTCGTTTCCATGTGGACGGCGGCCAGCAGAGGGCCCTGTTTGTCGCGCCACGTGTAGATGCTGAACATGTCGGGCCGGAACTTCGCGCGGAGGCGGTCGCGGACCGCATCGCCGTCGGCTCCGGGACGAAGTTTGATCTGGATGGCGTTGACCAAGCCCTCGCCGGTCGAAGGATCGATCATTCCCCGCATTTTTTGCAGCACGGCGATCGGTACGAACACGAAACTGGAGTCGTATTCGCTCATCTTGCTCTCGTAGAGATCGACGACGGTGAAGTGGTTGGGCGTCGGCTGCGGGCGTTCGCCGGCGGTGAACGTGGTCAGTACGACGTCATCGCCGGGCTTGGCATAGAAATGGTCCTCGCCGTCGACCGTGCGGATGCTGACCATCGCGATGCCCAAGACGACGCCGGGATGCTGCTGCTTCTCGGGATCGAAGACGTTTTCTTTCGGCTGATGCTTGGCAAAGGGATCGTTGGCGGGCAGCGGCGAGGTCGGTGCGTCGGATCGTTCGGTCGGCGCGATTTCCTGCTCCATCTTCCGGATTCGAGCCGCTTGGCGGCGGTGTTCCCAGCCGGCGTTGGCCAACTGTTTGCGTTCGCGAGCTTCGCTGCCGGCCTGATGGTCGCGCGTGTCGTATCCGCCTGCCTGAAGATCGAAACTCATCGCGCGTCGGTTGGCCGGATGCTGGAGATACTTGCCGAAATCGCTGACGTTGCTCTGAGTCTTCGGGTCGATTCCGATCAGTTGGATCTGCTTGTAAACGGTTCGACCGCCGTATTTGAAGCTGAGCATTGCAGGCACGGCCACCGTGGGCGACATGCCCTCGATGTCGCCGCCGCCCGCCTGCCGAATCTGATCTTCCAGCCACGGCGTGTAGGGCATGCCCTCGAAGCTCTGTGCCTCGAAGACGATGTCGGAGATGATACCGTGGATGCGGTTTTGCATCTCGGTCGTGAAGCCCTCCATCACGCCGTTGACCACAATCATCGTGGCCACGCCCAGCATGACGCTGATGATCGACGCCAACGCGATCCATCGCGTGCGGAGGTAACGCCAGCAGAGCAGGTATTTGTACATGGGGGCGGGGGGAAGGGGTTGGGGATTAGGGGCTAGGGGCTAGGGGCTAGGGATTAGTTGTTCTCAAACCGCGTGTAGCGGGCGGGCTTGCCCGCCTTCGACGGCGCTCCGGAGATCTCGAATCTCAAATTTCAAATCACGTTTCCTCCGCCGCCGGTCCGGCGACTTCCCCCTTATTCTCGCTCTCCGGCCGCAATAACGGAAAGAGAATCACTTCGCGAATCGTCTGCGAATTGGTCAGGAGCATGACTAGCCGGTCGATGCCGATGCCGAGACCGCCGGCCGGTGGCATGCCGTGCCGAAGGGCCCGGATGAAATCGTGGTCCATCTTGGCCATCGATTCTTCCTCGGGCATGCCCGCCAATTGCTTGCTGAAAAGCTCTTCCTGGAGATCGGGGTCGTTCAGTTCGGTGTAGGCGTTGGCCACTTCCATGCCTTCGATGAACAACTCGAAACGCTCGGCAATCAGCGGGTCGTCGGCCTTCCGCTTGGTCAATGGGCAAATGCTCGACGGATAGTCGGTCACGAAAATCGGTCCGACCAACGAGTCTTCGACCTTCTCCTCGAAAACAAAACTCTTCACGACGTCGGGATGCTTGCCGACGGTGTTGAATCCGATCTGTTCGGCCAGCTTCGCGATGCCGGCCGCATCGTCGGCGGCCAGGCCCGTGTGCTCCGTGAACAACTGGTCGTAGGTCTTTCGCTGGAACGGAGGCGTGAAGTCGATCGTTTTCTCACCCCAGGGCAACTTCAAGTTCTGGCCGGTGGCACGGATGGCGTCGACGATCAACGCCTCGGTCAGATCCATCATGCTGCGATAATCGCCATAGGCCTGATAGATCTCGATCATCGTGAACTCGGGGTTGTGCCGGGCGTCGATCCCTTCGTTGCGATAGACGCGCCCCATCTCGTACACCCGTTCGATTCCGCCGACCAGGAGCCGTTTCAGGTGCAGTTCGAGCGCGATGCGGAGGTAGAGGTCGATGTCCAACGCGTTGTGGTGCGTGATGAACGGCCGGGCAGCGGCTCCACCGGCGATGGCGTGGAGCGTCGGGCCTTCGATCTCGACGAATCCGCGACCGGCCAGCGTATTGCGAATCGAATGGACGATCTTCGTGCGGCGAAGGAAGGTCTCTAGGACGCCGTCGGTGTGGATCAGGTCGAGGTACCGCATTCGCTGACGCAGTTCCGGGTCGGCCAAGCCCTTGTGTTTCTCGGGCGGCGTGGCAATCGACTTGGCAAGAAACTTCAGATCCTCGGCGAAGATGGTCAACTCGCCGGTTCGCGTTCGCTTCAACTCGCCGTCTACGCCGACGATGTCGCCGAGGTCGAAACACTTGGCCAGCTCGAAGTTCTCGTCACCGACCTGGTTCTTCCCGATCATCACCTGAATCGTCCCGCTCCAATCGCGGACCTGAAGCCAGTGAACCTTGCCCGAGGGACGACGCAGCACGATGCGACCGGCGGCTCGGACCTTCGGGCCGCGTTGTTCGGGCGGCTGGTCGGCTTGGCAATCGCCGGTGGGTTCCGCGACAATTTCATTTTCACGGGCGCGGATGTTGGCGACGGACTGATGATCGTCGAAACGGGACCCCCAGGGGTCGACCCCCATTTCGCGGATTTTCCGCATCTTCTCCCGGCGGGCGGCTTCGAGGGTGGCTTCAGTGCTGGCAGGCGTTTGTTGCGGGGTGGGGTCGTTCATCCGAGGCATCGGGGCGTTGGTAAGGATAAATGGGTAGAGATTACGGCGTGGGGCATTCTAGTTGAATGGCGAATTAGGTCAATGTCAACTGGCAACAAAAAAAGCCCATGGGTTTTGAGGCCCATGGGCTTCTCGATGCTCAAAAAGCGTTCAATTTGTCAGTGCGAGGCTCTTAACGACGGCGAATTCGCCAGCCGAGCAGCGCCAACGAGCCCGCGATCAAGAGGGCGACCGTACCCGGTTCCGGAACCGGCGCACCGATATCGAGGTTCGTCCAGGTTCCATTGATCGGCGACCCAGCGGTTCCGGAGGTGGCAAACAGAACCAGTCCAAAATTGCCGGTTGTGTAGCTACTATCGGAGTAGTTGTAGACGGCATAATTCGCGGGATTGCTTACGTCAACCAACTTGGCGTAAAGGTCTGACCCTTCAGCGCTGAAGGTCATGTCGTACTGGCCGGACGAGTTAAGCCAGCCGTAATTGTTCGACACCAGATTGTCAGCATCACCACCCGTGACTTTGATCAGGTTGAACGATCCGCCGTGAAGATTTGCGGTCAGGAGATAGCCATTATAACCGGTGCTGCGAAGGCCAAGCCCCGGCTCGCAAGCCGAATCGCTGCTGATCGTTGCGTGCAACGCGAAGTCCTGTGTTGACGGTGTGCCGAGGACCAGCAATTGGGTTGTGCCGCCTGCTCCGACTACGCTATTGCCGGTGAAAGTGGCCGAGGTGCCGCCAGCGAAAGAGGCCGGAGTAACACCGTTGCCATCAAGATGGTTGACCAACATGGCCGGAAATTCGACAGCCAACGCCGCCGGCGCAAGCAGCGAAAAGACTGTCAGAATCAGTAATAACTGCTTCATAACTACACCTCCAACGTTGAAAAGAAAAAAAGGAAGGAAAGTGCATTTGAGCGAAAAGTGTGTGTTTCCGCGGGGTAACGGAGCCTGTTGTCGCTATCTCGCGATCTCATCCATTACACGCGAGGCAGACAAAAACGGCAATCCCTGAGAGTTTACACAATTGTTACTGTAGAAAAAGGTGAAAAAATTGTCAAGCAAATACCGCGATGGAATTTGGCTCTTTCAGCGGATTTTTCTGCCCCACGATAGGGGCGTGTTTCGGCGGGTGTTTATCGTGAACCCCCTGGATGGAACCGGGTTGCGGTTGAACTGGTGCTTTGTCAGCCGTGCGGTGATGGGTGCCATGCCCACGCTTGTCGTGGGCATGTTGCGAGTTTTCGGCTAATTATCATGCCCACGACAAGCGTGG
>JAEWUR010000446.1 GCA_023397045.1 Planctomycetota bacterium | reverse complement strand
GGATGATGCCGAAGCCGGCGCAGTCGCGTCGTGGGAAACGTCATTTTGCCTTCTCCAAAGACTCGTGGGCGCGTCGAACCAGCTCGGCGGCCCAGGGTTTGTCGCTGTAGAGTTCGACCACAGCGCGATAGATCGCGCGTGCGCGGTCGGGATCGTCCGTTTGAATGGCATCGGCCGCATCAAGACGTTCACCGATTGCGGCCGATTGGTCATCGGCGAGTTGTTTTACTTCGACGCGAAGCGTCGCCAACCGTCGGCGGGCCGCGTCCAGACATTGTTTCGTCGCCCCGCGCTCCTCTTCCGAATCGCCGAAAAGATCGATCATCGCCTGCAACTGGGTCGTCGCTTGCGTTGGGTTCAGTCGCACTTGGCTGATGGCCTCAAGGTACATTTGTTCGAGCGGCGACAGCTTCTCGGTATTTCGGCCGCTGATGCGCTGCTCGAACTCCCATTGCTGCCGCCGCTGTTCGAGTTCGTCGTCCCACGCCTGCGCTTTCGAACAACGGGCGTCGTCCGGATAGCGTATGAGCAACTCGTTAATCACCTTTCGGACGTCACTGATGTCGCTCGGGAGCCGTAGCTGGTCGTTCGGCGAGTCCGTTTCCATACGCTCTGCAATCCGGTTGTACAATGCGTCGGCTGTCGGGGGCTGCAAAAACCACCAGAACGAGCCGCCCGCCAGAAGCAGCGCAACGACCAGTGCCCCCGTCTGCCACGAAAACATCGGCGGTTCCGGCTGGTCTTCGTTGACCGGGTCCAACTCGTCTTCGCCGACCGGCACGAAATGGTTGCGAGGCGAAAAGTTTGTGGGCTCCGGAACCGCGTCCTCTTGCGGCGCGCTCTTTTCCGGCGGCGGGTTGTCCTCGGCCACAATGATGGCCGAGTCGTCCGACGCTAGCAAAGGACTCGTCGCCTCGCCAGGCCCAAGCTGAATCGTCGCCGGCAAGGCGGGAATCGGCTGGTCGATCGTCGGAGCAACCGCCACGTCTTCGGACAACGGAATCAGCGTGGGCAACTCGTCCGACGGCATCGAATCGTCTTCGCCAAACCATCGATAGTCGGCCTCGACCGTCTCCGACCCCGGCTGGATCGTTTGAAGCAACGATTCGAGCCGACGGCCTAGAATCGTCGCATTGGCGATCCGCTTCGCGGGATCTTTCTCCAATAGTTGGTTGATGATCCCTTCAAACTCGGCCGGCACGTCGGCGGCGTGCTTCCGCAACGGCTCGGGCCGCTCGAAACGCTGTTTGTGCAATAGGTCGGGCAGCGATTTGCCGCGAAACAGCGGGCGGCGGGCCAACAGCGCGTACAGCACCGCCCCCAGACTGTAAAGATCGCTTCGCGCGTCGACCGGCAAGCCCTCGGCCTGCTCGGGCGCCATGTATTCGGCCGTCCCCACGACGTTGCCGACCAGCGTCAACCGCGAATAGCCGAACAGCCGGGCGATTCCAAAATCGGAAAGCTTGAGCTTGCCGTCGGGCGTCAACAACAGGTTGGCCGGTTTGATGTCGCGATGGATAATTCCCCGGTCGTGCGCATGGCGAAGGGCCAGGCAAACCGCGATGCCGATCTCGGCCACCTCGCGCCACTCGAAACGCCGGCCGCGCCGCAGTTCCTCTTCCAGGCTGTTGCCTTCGACCACTTCCATCGCATAGAAGAGGTGCCCTTCCTGCTGGCCGAAGCCGGACAGCCGCACGATGTTCGGATGGTTCAGTTTGCGGAGCGTCTCGATCTCGGCCTCGAAACGCACCCGAAACCCTTCCTCCTCGGCCAGCGTCGGCGAGAGAATTTTGATGGCGGCCGCCTCGCCCGTCTCATGATGAATCCCGTGATAGACCGTTCCCATGCCGCCTCGGCCGAGCTTGCCGACGATCCGGTAGGGGCCGAGCCATTGAAATTCGATGATGGACATTGCCGGGGCAGCTACGGTTGTCGGTTAGGGTCTGCGGAATTATGCGGAATTATAGGGAACGCGGAAATAGGGCGCGATTTCGCGGCCCGGAAGCACATCGACGACGCCCGCTCGCGTCCCAGGCGCGCCAAACGGCGCGTTTCGACTCCACTGAGTTTAACGCGCTGCGGAAGTCGTTGCCAGTAGAGGCATTTTGTGACCGATGAAAACTACCGAAGTGCGGACAAAATCGCTATAATTAGTCGCCATGCAAACGTCCTCGCCCACCAATTCTCGCCCCTCACCCCTCTGCGGTCTGCTGAACGTCAACAAGCCGGCCGGCATGAGTTCGCGTCAGGCCGTCAGCCGCATTGAACGACTCGTGCAACGCGGCAAAGTCGGCCATGCCGGCACGCTCGATCCGTTGGCCACGGGCGTGCTCGTCGTGTGCGTCGGCGGCGCAACGCGGCTGATCGAATACGTGCATCGAATGACCAAGGGCTACGTCGGCGCCTTTCTACTCGGACGGCAAAGCCCGACCGAAGACATCGAGGGCGAGATCACCGAATTGCCCGACGCTCCGGCGCCGACATTGGAACAAATTCAAGCGGCGACGCGCCGTTTCCTCGGTCCCATCGAACAACGACCGCCGGCGTTCTCGGCGTTGAAGGTACACGGCCGCCCCGCCTATCGACTCGCGCGCCAGGGCAAACCGCCCGAGCTGAGTCCCAGGACGATCGAGGTCTTTCGCTTCGACGTGAAGGAATATGCCTATCCCAAGTTGGTCCTGGAAATTGAATGCGGCAGCGGGACCTATGTCCGTTCGTTGGGACGCGATCTGGCCGCGTCGTTGGGCACCGCGGCCGTGATGGCCGCGTTAACGCGAACGCGGATCGGACCATTTCGGATTGAAGACGCTCTCGATCTGAACGAGCCGATCGACGAAACGATCTTCGCCAATCACCTTCAACCACCGTTCCGGGCCGTTGAATATCTCCCGACCGCGCAACTCTCGGCCGACGACTCGCGCCGCATCCGCAACGGTCTGACGCTCGAACCGCGCGCAATCGCCCTGTCGCTCGACCAGCGGGTCCGTGAGGTCGCGGCGATCGATCCGCATGGCGAACTGATCGGCGTCATTGGCCCGCTGGCCGACGGCCGATGGCACACGCTTCGCAATTTGCCGACGGGCACGTGATGCGATCTATCCCAACGTCTGCCGCAGGGCGTCGACGCCCTCGATGATTTCGTCGATTTCCTCGGGCGTTGGTTCGCGGTGTTTGCTATGGCCGCAGAGGTTTCGGATATCGCCGAGTTGTTGGATCTTTCGCCACGTCGGCACGTCCAACACGCCCGCTTTCTTCAGATGATCGTTGAAATCGTTGATGGTCGGCTCGGCCTTCCGCAAAACGATCTGGTTTCGATCGAGTGCCGCGCGCAGGTGTTTTTCGAGGATCACGCCGGCGATTGCGCCGGCCGCACGATAAAAACCTTGCGCCGCCAACTCGCGACACGAATCGAGTTCCGAACTGAACAGGTCAGCCCGAACCAACCGCCGCATCTCGAACAGACTGCTGTCGAATCGGGCTTCGGCCGACTTCAAAATCTCCAACTGGGTCTTCAACCGCATCGAAACGGCCAACCGAGGGCTGAACGACCGTGGGGCCGAGTCATGGGGTAGCGTTCGCTGCCCGGTCAACCAATCCTGGATGGTGTACGTGTCGGCCGAAAGCGTTTTGCGGCGGCCATTGCCCAAATAAAGCTGTTCGAACTCGCCGGCACGGCTCGGGATCAGGTTTTCGATCACCGCCCCGGCCTCGGTATACCATCGTTGGTACTCGGTCTCGAAACAGCCCTCCATCTGCCGGGCGATTTCCTGGTGCTCGGCGTCCACCGGCGATCCGCGAAGCGAGAGGTCGATCAGCATACGCTCGCCCAGCTTCACGAGTCGGTCCAGGTCGGAGCGATGTTTGTCGCAGTTGCCAGGCATAGTGAAGAAGCGATCGGAGTTTCGCCCCAAAAAGGCAAGCAGTACGTCATCCTACAAGCAATAAGGCAATATGTCATCCTGAGCGAAGCGAAGGATCTATTCCAAAACCGAAGATTCTTCGCTTCACTCAGAATGACCGGTAACCTGCAACGGATTTCGCAACAAAAACCGGCTCTTCCGTTTCTAGGTGCGAACCTCGCATTTCGGCGAGGGCACGTCCGCTAAGGCACCACCGAAAACACCGGCAAACCGCAAGCCCGACCTGGGCTTGCGGTCTGCCCGGTATCCGGCCTTGGCCGCGCCTTTCGGCAAGCTACTCGCCACGGCTGGGCCTTGTTCTTCGCCTGCGCGACCGAAGCCGCGCACGCCGGACGGCTGGGTAGTTCCTGAGCCTGGCACGGTTCGGGGAGCTTGTTGGTAGTCACCCCGCGAAATCTGGCCGATCAGGTTGCCATGTCCTGGCGACCCCGTCAGGAGCTTGCCACGCGGAACCCTATGTTGTTGTCCTCGTTCGTCGGGTTGTTGTTGTTGTTGTTGTTGTTGTTGCCGTACGAGGACTGCAAGTTGTTGGAGTTGTTGTTCCAATTGCCGCCCCGCAAGCCACGCGACGAACCAGCGCGTTGGTCCCGGTCGCCCGTCTTCTTACCGCCCGATCAACACCGAGCGGCGAAGTCCTTCACTCTGCGCATGGCAGGCATGGGCCACCCAGGCGCGAACGCTCTGGGTGATTGTCGCAGCGCGGGTCCGTCGGCGGCGCAGGTCCCAGAGCATCTTCTTGTATCGTCGATCAAATCGCCGCACGCTGGAACTGCGGATGCGGATTCGTCCGTCGGAGAACACCACGTACCCGGCGAAATCCACGCCCGAGGCCGTGGGCATCAGCCGATATTTGTCGGGATGGACTTCCAGGCGCAACTCGGCCAGTTTCTGGCGAACTTGCTGCCCCTGCCGCCGCAGTACGGCTCGGTCGTCACCGAACAGCAAGAAATCGTCCATGTAGCGCACGTAACCCCTGACCCGCAACTCGTGCTTCACGAAATGGTCGAGCGGGTTGAGGTAGATGTTGGCAAAGAACTGGCTGGTGAGGTTCCCGATGGGCAACCCGCGCTTCGTCGTGCGAAAGTTGAACAGGTCGCCGCCGGGCACCCACTCTTGCCGCTCGCCGTCAGCGTGGCTATCGAGGATGTGACGGACCAGCGCCATCAACCGCTCGTCGGCGACAACGTGGCGCAGGAGTCCGGTGAGCACCTCGTGGTCGATCGAAGGGAAGTACTTCCTCACGTCGCATTTCAGCGCATAGGGCCAACGACGGGCGAAATCGGCCGCCCGGCGCATGGCGGCGTGGGTGCCCTTGCCTCGGCGGCAGGCGAACGAGTCCTCGATGAAGCGGCGGGTGGCACTGTTGAAGAGTGCCACTGGCTCTGCCAGTGCTCGTCTCGGCGGGTCGCAGTAGTTAACCGGTTATTTCAGCAAGCGGCCTTCCGAACAAGAGCACTGGCGGAGCCAGTGGCACACAATTCTGAATCTTGTCACCCGTGGCACCCGGCGGGGGTGCCCTTGCCTCGGCGGCAGGCGAACGAGTCCTCGATGAAGCGGCGGGTGGCACTGTTGAAGAGTGCCACTGGCTCTGCCAGTGCTCGTCTC
>JAEWUR010000444.1 GCA_023397045.1 Planctomycetota bacterium | reverse complement strand
CTCCAGCGTTAATCCCGCGCCCGACGCATTGACATCGGCAATTTCAATGCCCGAAAGCGTGATCGCACCCAATCCGCCGCCTGTCACGGTCGCATCCGTCCCGTTGACGTTGCCCAGATTGCCCACGGTGATCGGCGCCGCGCCGTTGCCGGTCAAGTTGACCACGTCACTGCCCGACGGATCGCCGCCGTTGAGGAAAATGGCCGAAAACGGCACGCCTCCCGCCACATTGAAAACGTCATCGCCCTCGAAACCGTTCAGTCGCAACACCGCCACCGACGGCGTCAGCACGTCGACGAGTTCTCGCGTCGGCGTTGGCGACGACGGCGATTCGAGCGTGATCGTCCCGGCGGCACTGACCGAGAAAATCGCATTTGTATTGGCGGAATCCGACGCGTTGACCACCAATTCGTCAACCCGGGCGGGCCCCGCATCGTCAAACGTCAGCGAGCCCGAGCCGCCAAGATGCAAAAAGGCGATCGGCAAAAGCGCGTTGCCGCCGGAATTACGGATCGTGATGCTGCCGGCGTCTCCCAACGGTCCATCGTCCAACACGATCAGATCTCGACCGGTCGGCGTCGTAATCGTCAGCGTGTCATTTCCACCCTGGCCGTTGATCGCAAGATGCTCGATCGCCGCGACCGTTACGGGCGACAATTGTGCGCCGGAGATTCTCGCGCCGCCGACGCTCAGCGTGTCGACCACGATCGCGTCAAGAACGGCTGTGCCATTGACGATCACCGTGTCGCTGCCGGTCGGATCGCCGCCGTTGACCGTGATGTTAGCCAACCCGACGGTCGGATTCGGATTGTTCAGATTGATCGTATCGCTGCCGGCCAATCCAAGGATGGCCAACGTCGCCTTGTTCGCAAACTCGATCGTCTCGAATTGGTCGACCGACGCCAAGCCATTGCCCGCCGCCGCGCCCGAGGTGAAATTGATCGCGTTGTCGGCGTTCGTGCCATAGACGGTCAACGTTGCCGCGGGCACAACGTCCACCACCGGTTCCAACCCGACGAAGTCGATCGACATCAACACCGCGTTTCCGGCGTCTTCATACTGCAACCGGCCTTGATCGTTCGCCGATCCCGGCCGATAAATGACCTCGTCGATCGCGCCGTCCGGCGCACCCTGAACGCGCAGCAGATCCAGGCCCGAGCCGCCGTCGTAAACGATCGGAACGTCGATCAACCCCGCCGTCACGTCGACCGTTACCGAATCGTCGCCGCCGAGCGTGTCGATTTCCAACCGAGAAACCAAGCCAATGTCCGTCACCGTAACGCCGGCGACAAACGATTCGCCGTCGAGCACGGCCACCAGCCCAACACCGGGCTTGGTCACCAGATAGTCGTCGTCTTGCGCCCCGGCCCCATCCTGGCCGCGAATCACCAACACGTCGGCATAGGCGCTGTCAACCTGATAGTTCGCCGGCTTCGCGCCGGCCAGCCCCGCCGTCACAAACGTCACGACATCGGCCCCGCCGCCCGGAGCCAAGACAAACGTGTCGAGTCCGGAAAACCAGATCACCGGAAGGCTGTCCGAGATCACTTCGTCAATCATGCCAGAGCCGCCGCTCACCTCGACGATGTTGTCTTGGTCTCCGGTGCCGACGGTCAACTTGTCGTCACCGTCAACGCCTCGATACTGGATCACCTCCACCTCGGATACGAGGATCGGAGCCCCCAAACCGCTCACGGTTTGCACCGTAGGACTTCCGGAGTTCGGCGCAATCGCGACATCTTCCGCAGTGCCCGCCGCGCTGGTGATCGTTAGCACGTCGCTGGCCGACGGATTTCCGCCGATGATGAAAAGCCCTTCGGTCAGATTGCCGCTGGTGAAGAACTGGTCGTCGTTTTCGCCGCCATCCAGAACTCCGCCCGCCTGTGACGAATACAACACGTCGTCGCCTTCCTGCCCATACATCGTCACCAACGTTGTGGCCGCCGACGCGCCAAGGTAGTCGTTGCCCATGCCGGCCTTGACAACCACTCCCGCCACGGCGCCGCTGAGCGTGATGCTGTCGTCGCCGTCGCCCGCGTCCACGAGAATCTGCTCGAACGTGCTTCCAGCCGCGAAGGTCGAGACGACGCCGTTGACCGTGATCGTATGCACTCCGGCGGCCTCGACGACCGAGATCGTGTCGTTTCCGGCCGTGCCGGACACCAGAATCATGTCGAATCCAGCGCCGCCGTTGACGGTATCCGTGCCTCCGCTGCCAAGGAACGTGTCGTTGCCATCGCCGCCGTTTAGCGTGTCGTTGCCCGGCCCACCCTGAAGAACATCGTTGCCCGATCCGCCGTTCAACACGGCATCGGCCGACAAAAAGTCATCGCCATCGTCGCCATCGAGCCTCACGTTGATTCGGGCTTCGGTGCCTGAAACCGCCTTGACCCGATCGTTCCCCGCTCCGGCTCGAACCACCAGCAGGTCTCCGTCGGTCTGCAACGACTGGTCGACGCTGATCGCATAAGCGAAGCCGGCGACGTCGACCGGTCCCAGCGCAAACGCCAACCCAACCGGCGAAACCGTGATGTCGTCGTCGGTCGTCTTTCCGTGGATTTCAACCCGGTCGGCGGCCTCATCGTCGACTCCCGCCAGAATCACCACCGACTTGACGCTCGTCGCCGCCAGGTCGGAGCCGGACTGCAAAAAGCTGCCACTGGTCGACGTGTTCGAAACTTGATGGTTGACGACAATTTCGTCAGCGCCACCTTGCGCGTCGAACACGAACGCCTCGACCTCGGCCGTATCGACAAATACCGCAGCGGTCAAAAAGGCCGTCGAATTCAACGCCACGATGGCCCGATTCGCATTGCCCGACGTACCGAACGTCGGATTGATGAAGTTATTGCCGCCTCCGAACAGCTCGATCCGGTTGGCCGACGCGCTACCGACAAACAACAATTGGTCCGAACCTTCACCGCCTTCCAGCAGATCGCTGCCATCGCCCGGCGACCAGACGAACAGGTCGCTTCCATCGCCCCCGAAGAGCCGGTCCGAGCCCGGCCCGCCAATAATCGTGTCATCGCCCGAGCCGCCCTCGATCCGGTCGTCGCCGCTGCCCCCGGTGAGCGTGTCATCGCCATCCCCGCTAAAAATCGTCAACGCCTGGGCTGTAACATTCGACGCGTCCACTACGTCATTGCCCAAGCCCGTGTACACAGTGAAACTTTGAAGCCCCGTGGCAACCAAATCCGACGTGAAGGTCACCGTGTCGCTCGGGTCGGGCAACGTGCTGTCGTTCCTCGCGGCTTCGATCGCGAAATGGCTGACATTCGTGAACGTCACGGCCTCGAATGCAACGCCACCGCTGGTGCCCGAAACGCGGTTCTGGCCCGCCGCCGGACTGTCGATCGTCAACACGTCAATGCTGGCCGGCGTCACGAACGTGAATCCGTTCAACCCGGCAATCAGAACGGGCTCTAAACCCGTGAAATGAATGGCCGAATCATCCACCGTGACGACGCCGTCGCCGGGCGTCAGCGACGGACGATACTCGCCGATCCGGTCGCCGCCGTTGATGACCTGCAACGCATCGCTGCCCACGCCTCCATCGAAGTTCACGACCACCCCGGCCAGCGGATTGCCGTTCGCATAATCCACGACCAACGTGTCGTTGCCGTCGAGCCCCGAAATGTTCAGCTCGTCATACGTTCCGACCGCCGAGGAACTAACCAGTCCCCCGTCGAGGCGAACTTCCAACAGACTGCCCGTCGC
>JAEWUR010000416.1 GCA_023397045.1 Planctomycetota bacterium | reverse complement strand
ACCTGGAGATGGCCCGAGCCGAGGCCGTCGCCGCGATTCCCGACCGTCAACGCGAAGCGGCCGGGCTGTTCGCCTCGTTCGCCGCGAAGTATCCCGACGCGCCCGAGGCCGGGAAATCGCTCTATCGGGCGGCCTGCATTGCGTATGAACAGGGCGACGATGCCGCCGCGTTCGACAATGCCGAAAAATTCGTCCAAAAATATCCCGACGATGGACTGGCCCCCGACGCCGCCTACATCGCGGCCGAAAGCCGTCTTCGGTCGGGCGATTTCGCCGACGCCGAAAAACGATTCGCCGATCTGATCCAGAAGTACGCAAAAAATCCGAACGCCCTCAAGTGGCAACGCCGGTTTGCCTGGGCGCTCGAACGGCAGGCTGAAAAGCTATTAGCCGACGGAGATGATGCTGCGGCCCTGAAACTGCTCGATGCCACGCTGAGCCAACCGGCCGACGCCATCCATGAGATCGCGCCTCGCGCCCACTACGCCCGAGCGATTGCCCATTATCGGCAGAAGCAAATCGAACCAGCCGTCAACGACCTCAAAGCGTTTTTGGCGTCCAATCCCCAAAACACCGATCGGTCCGACGCCCGATTCCTCTTGGGCCATTGCCTGTCGTCGCTCAAGAAGCCCGACGAAGCCGCGAAAAACTATCAGGCGATCCTTGCCGACGATCCGAACTATGCCCAGGCCGATCGCGTGCTCTACGAATTGGCCTGGGCGCTCTCCGACCAGGGCAGTCCGCAGGAGGCCGCCAAGATTTTCGCCCGGCTTGCTGACGAGCATCCTGACAGTCCCTTGGCCGCCGAGGCGCTCTATCGCGAGGGCGATGCGGCCTACAGCGCCGGCGAGTTCAAGCAGGCGGCCATCGCCTACCACCAGGCCTGGCAAAAGGCCGGCCCGTCGGACCTCGGCGACAAGGCCGCGCACAAGCTCGGCTGGTCCTATTTTCAACTCGGCAAGTATCCGAAGGCCCAGCAGACGTTCCTCTACGAACACGCGACGTGGCCCAAGGGTCCGCTGGCCGCCGAAGCCGCGTTCATGGAAGGCGAGTCCTGGCTGAAGCAAGGCGACCCGCGCCAAGCGATTGCGGCCTATCAGCACGTTCTGACCGCCTATCCCCAATCCCCCCGCGCCCCCTTGGCCAAACGCCGCATCGCCGAGTTGTCGCAGTAAAACGTCCCCTCTCCCGCGACCAACCTTCGGTCGGTGCCCGGAGGGTTAGGGTGAAGGCTGTTCGGATTCCTCGTCGACCGATTTTTGCACCGACCGGCTACTTCCAGCCTTCGGACGTCAATAATCCGTAGCTCTTGGCGACCGCGAGCAAAACATACCAAGAGACGACGACGAACAGGAGCGCACCGAGAACGCCGGCAATTGCCTAGCGGCACGCCGACCACCACGGTTGCCGCTTGATTTTCACCGACACATACGCCCCGATGGCCGCCCCGCAAACCAATCCCACTAACCCGAGAATCAAGACCACTTTGGCATATGGGCCAGCGGCTGGCAAGATGACGCCAATCGTATCAACCAACGGCATGACGAGCAGAAACAGAATGAGGCAGCCCGAGTTGTCTTTCTTCTCGTCCGGCTTTGCGGGAGTCGTCGCAACCGCATCGTCTGGTCGATCATCGGCCATGGTCTTCGTGACCTTCGTGTTCTTCGTGGATGATAACCGCCCTGGTTGGGCATGTCTTTCCGCGGCGCATTCTACCTGCCGAAAGGGCCGTCTTCCAGGCGTTTTCTTGGCGGAGTTGCAAATGTCGGGAATTCCGCTGGGCCTACTATTCAGCAAAATATCGTTCCGAGCCAAAAAAGCCCGTTCCGTGACCTACACTTGCCGGGGCGCCTTCCGGGTGAATCGCTTCTGTCCGCCAGTGAACACGGCGGGCAAGCCCGCCCGCCACAACACTCCATCCCGCCTTGGTGCATGATGCAAACCTCGCACGCCAACACGTTGCCTACCGCGAAAAGTCAAAACGCCCAACAAGTCCTGGCCTCGTTGACCAATCAAAACAGCCCGGGCCGCATCGGCCGATTCGATGCCGGCCACTGCGATGGCCCGGCCGAACTGAACGTCGGCGTCCTGGTCGTCCCGCTGAGCGACGAGTGCCCCGACATCGCCAAGGCATTCACCGCGCTGACGAAAGACGTCAGTTCCTCGGGCATCGGGCTGATCTCGAACCGCGTGATCCCGACGACCGAGGCCCTGTTGCGGCTCTCCGGCACGTCCGAGACGCGACTGCTGCGAACCACCGTCCGCACTCGCAAAAATCTCGGCCAAGGCTGGGCCCGCTTCGATATGGAAGTGACCGACGTGCTCGACAAGAGCGAGTACCCGCAACTCAAGAACTTCGTCGGCTCGATCATGTCGTGACCGGATCCGATGAATACCGTAGGTTATGCTTCAGCATAACACATTGGCCGTTATGCTGAAGCATAACCTACCAAGGCTGCACGTCCACTTGCAGCGTGCCGGCGTTGTCGGTCAACTCGCCGGCCGAGTCGTTGATCTTCAGGAAGAGCGTGCCCGACTGCTCGGGCGTGATGGTCGCGCCGAGTCCGACGACCACCGGATGCAACAGCGCCGAATCGCTCTCTTTTGCGGGCCGATCAGGTCGAACCGCCGCCAGCAGAACGCCCAATGGCCGTCCTTGATAATAGCGAATCGACACGCCGCCCGGCTCGCTCATCCACGGCGTCGCTTCATCGCGAGGGTCCAGTGCGACTTGATACCTGCCCGAGGCGGTCAGCCGATAGGCATCGCCCCGGTCCAATCGCAGGCCGGTGTTTTGCCAACCCCGGTCGGCGGCGATTTCCACTCGTGCGGCGCCGTTCCGCAGCGGCTTGCCCGGCGTGAAATCGACGGCCGAACGCGCGACGTCATAGCCGTATTCCAGATTGGCCGTCATCAACAGCCACTCCTCGCAAAGCTCCGGCCAATCGGCACGATACGATTCGAGGAAATGCTCCGTAAACTTCGCGTCGCGCACATGGCGCGGCAACTCGCGGAATCGTTCTTGATACCGCGGATGCCGATCCAGCAGCGAAGCCAACGCCCAGCACCACGCATAGAAATCGGTCTCGTTGCGTTGATCGGCCGGGTAGTCGATCACCTGCGGCAGCCGGAGCCCTTTCCCCTCGGCCACGGCGTCTTGGATGATGCGAATCCGTCCCCACTCGGGCGTCTGCCGGCGGTCTTCCGGCATGAATCCAAGCGTCAACCGGTCGTCGACAAGCCGGTGCGTCGCCAGATACTCGGCGATTCCCTCCATATACCATGCCGGCCCACAGTTGCCCAGCACCGTGTTCATGAACCCATGCACGCCCTCATGCAACAGCAGATGCCGCCGGTAGTAGTCGCTCGGCTGCTCATAGATCCACAGCCGCTCGTTGTACGAGAATCCGTGGGCGAACGGCGGCAGATCGTCAGGCAGCAATCCCGCCAGAACGAATGGGTCCTTGTCGCTCATCAGGCAACCGGTCATGCGCCAATCGGGCCATTCGCCCTCGGGCACGCCGAAATACTCGCACCATTGCGGAAACGCCTTGGCAAAAACGCTGGGCAGCCGATCGATTTCATTGCCCGACAGATCGGCGTAGAGCGTCAGCCGCTGGCCCGGCAGTTTGTGGATGCCCAGCGCCTCGGCCTTGGCATCGTCCGCCGCCCGAACCGCGGGACCGAACGACGACAGCAGAAGCAGAGTGCAAACGGCGGTGTATCGGGCGATCTTCATGACCGGGAGTTTGGTCATTAGACGGCCACCTCGACTTCGCGAGTCGAGACGGTCAAGGGCATACCGTTGGCCGCCCGGGCATCCAAACACGCCCGGATCGCCTCGTGAATGTTGGTGATGGCTTCCTCTTCGGTCTTGCCCTGGGAAATACAACCGGGAATTGACGGGCACTCGGCAACGATCATGCCCGACTCATCGGTTTCAAGGGTCACGACAAAACGCATAACTTTCGATCCTCCTCATTCCAGTCTAACTTCCCGGCTGGAATCGCGTCAAGAAACCGCCGCCCGCTTCTTCGCGACCATTGCCAGCAACGCCTTCTGCGGATGGGCGAACTTCGCGATTCCCTCGGCCATCAGCGTCGATTCGAGTCGGTCCATGTCGACCAACCGGTCGATCTCCTCGACGACCGGGGCCGGGGGCAGGCGATCGACCTGCCGGGTGAAAACCCGGTCGCTCTTGGCCACCGCGTCGTTCGTCGCAGGCGGATTCGTCTGGATATCGCTCCCGGCGAACGCCTCGACGTATTTCCAGGGCGGATCCGTCGGCTTCTTCGTGCCGGTGCTGGCAAAAACGATCTCTTGGGCCAACGGCGTCGGGTGTTCGGCCCAAAATTGGCGATTGTCGGCCCAAATTCGCTTCGCATTCAAGATGCCGACCATCCCCTGAGCAGCCTCCGAGAGCTGCGGCACGGCCTTTTCGGTGTAAACGTCCAATCGCGACACGAAAATACTGTAGACACTCTTGAATCGGTCGAGGTTTTTTCGCCGCTGAGCGCCTCGCCAAACGGCCTCACGCGCCTGGGTATATTGTCGCGACGAAAAGATCAGCGTCACGTTGACCGTCACGCCCGAGGCGACCAATTCTTCGAGCGCGTCGAGTCCGGCGGGCGTGGCCGGCACCTTGATCATCCGGTTGTCGTGCCCCTCGGCCCAATGCCGGCCCAATCGCACGTATTCGGCCACCCGTTTCGGATGGGGGAGATCGACCTCGGGGTCTTCCAGCAACGGATCGACCTCGAAACTGACGTATCCGTCGTCGCCGTGGGTCTGCTCCCAGACCGGGTGGAAGACGGCCTGGGCGTCGCGGACTAGTTGGTCGTCCATTTGCCAGGCGATATCACTGTCGGCCATGCCTTCGGCCATCAGTCGGCGGAGTTCGCCATCGAATCGGCCGGTGGCGATCAGGTCGGACACGATGATCGGGTTTGAGGTCGCGCCGGTCGCCCCGGCGGCGCGGTTCGCCCGCACAAGATCCGGATCGACCGAGTCGAGCCACAGCTTGGTTCCCGTTGCCAGAAGCGATTCGATGGGATTCGGCATGCTTGAGACCCTCCTTTCGAGTATTCAATTTTTAGCAGGACGCCGGGCAAAATCAAACCCGGCCCCATTTGGATATCTGCCGACGCGCTTGCGGGGAATGGTTAAGGTGGGTAAGTGTCGTTGTGATTGCCGATCGAAAAAACTACGGGCTATTTTTGGTTTTTGCGGTTTATTCCTATTGTAAGGCGCGGTGATGGCCGATTTTTCTCTTGTGTATTTCCGTACTCACTCACACCAGATGCGCCCGAGCGCCTGCGGTGATTGATTGGATAAGG
>JAEWUR010000220.1 GCA_023397045.1 Planctomycetota bacterium | reverse complement strand
GCATACATGTGGCGAATAATGTCTGCTTCTCGTCGCGATCGAAACGTTGGGCACGACCCGGTGTTAGGGCTCATTCGCTGTAAATCGTCGACGCCAAGTTCGAAGACTCGGTCGGAATCATTCATATCCTGAACCTGAGTCATCCAGAACGCAAAGCGAATAGGCTGTCGAATGTTTTTTGCATTATTTAAGGTAACAAGACAGAATCGCTGCTCAGGATGGACTGAGGGGAATAGCAATTCCTTGTTTTCGAAATCGTACACGGAAGCGAGAGCCGAAGATAAGGTCAACTCTGAAAAAAGCTCTTTGTTAGAGTCGTCCGTCACAAGCCCAGTTTGGACAATCATACCGACACGTCCCACTGACGTAGTGGTCTTCCACGCACATTCGAGGAAAAGGCTGTAAGTATTAAGACGCCCTTGCCCGGAAAGAGGGAATCGCCCGGTGTTCTTTACGAGATGTACAAGGCTCTCAATTGAACGCTTGTATGCAGTCCAATCGTTGTGCAGTTGTGGATCGGTGTCCGGCAGCCGCCCGATTAAAAGTTTCCGTCGGTTTCCTGTTGCCGCGGCAATAGCGGGTTCTCTCGCAGCAAAGAACTGTTGCTCTTCGGGCTGAACTTTCTCCCAGGGAGGATTACCCAACACAACATCAAATCCGCCGCACCAGCCACATTGTTCGTTTTCCAGCTTTAGATCGCCTGATAGCACCTGAAATACTTGTGGAAAAGCTAAGTGCCAATGGAAGAACTGATATTGCTTGGCAAGCCGTTGGATTTCGGCACGCATCCACGGGGCACAGTCGTGTGGGTTGCGTTCAATGCGACGGAAAATGTCATCGGTGATAGCGTAGTCGAAGCCGGAAGACGAGGGAATAAGGAGTGGGGAATCGGGAGTCGGGGAAGAAAGCAATGGCCCGTCACTACTCCCTACTGCCGATTCCCTATTCCCTGTCCCCAATTCACCATTCTCCGGCTTCGTCTTTTTCCAAACGAATGCAGCACACCATGCGTCGGCCAGAAAACGGCCGGAAAGGTAGTCGGCAGAACCGACGATTGTGGCATAGCGTTCTTCTTTGGCGTGAACGCTTTCGAGCGAGTCGTCGTCCAGCGTTTCGAGATTGGCCAGAAGGACGGCGGAATTTCCCATCCGCGTCCAGGGTTTTTCCGGCTCGTCAAAGTCGAATCGTTTTTGCTTCGCCTTTTCGTCGCGGTTTTGCTTTTTATATTCGGTACATAGTTTCTTGTCGTCACCCTCGATTGGAGTGAAGGCTTCGTCGGGAATGCCTTTCTTCAATAGGGTGGGCGTGGTGCCCAAGAGGCTGTTGCCGCACTGGATGTGTGAGTCGAGGAACGAAAGCGGGTGACCAGGTTCAAGTGCCTCCATCCAGAGACTGACCTTGCACAATTCAACGGCCATCGGATTAATGTCCACGCCAAAAACACAATGGCCAATGATATCGCGCAAAGCATGCTGATGGTCAACCGGACTCGGCTCAACCTCCCCAGAACGGATCCGGGCCAAATGCCTTGCCAACCGGTGGGCGGCGGCAATCAAGAAATGCCCACTGCCGCAAGCCGGATCACAGACCTTGATCTCCAGTATCGATTTGGCGGCCTCGTCACCCTTCCTGCCTTTGATACGGTCGGCCACGACGGGCTCCAAGGCAGAATCCAACAGGCACTGGACCAGCGAGTCAGGCGTGTAGTAGGACCCAGTCGTCTTTCGCTCATGCCCAGCTGCTACGTTCAACTCGAAAGATCGTCCCGGGATGTTTATTTCCGGATGCAGTTCCAGCAGTGATTCGTAAACGGAGCCCAATTCCTCGGAACTGAGGTTGCGGTAATCAACCGAGCGACGAACTTTGTCTTGCTCGACGAAGGCCAATGCCCGGACGGCTGTCAGCAGATCATCGTTGGTGATGAACACGGGGTGCTCAACCGACTCGACACCTTTCGATGCTGGGCCCACCAGTGCGCTCGTGCTGGAACGCCGCCACAGAAAGGACCCCAATGCGGGCAGACCCAATTGTGGGCATCCTTCGGGACGCCCCAGAGCGTCGAACACCAGTGCCAAGGAGTGCCAAAGGTCGGAATGCTTCGAGCCACGGATATGGTCGGCCAGTTCGCGCAGCCTGCGAGTGGAGTAATGGGCATCGTACAGGTTGCAGGCGGCCGGATCGGCGTCTGGGCCATGCAGTAGCCTACGGTCTTCGGCCACGAACAAGAACAATAGCCGATAGACAATCCGCAGGACCTGACGGTAATACTCCTGCTTGTCAAGTTGGCCGGACTGAAGCTGCTCTCGGAGCCAGTCGTTGTGTGGATGGGTGATGAAGCCGCATCCCAACGCCTCGATCGCCTTAGCTACGCCATTGCGGAGGTCGGAGAGAATGCGAGTGCCTTGTTCGCGGGCAAGTTGGCTCCACTTTTCGAGCCAGCATTCCTGCGGCTTATCCGTCTCAACCCGCGACTGATGGCAGAGCATCCAGAGCATAGCGAAGTCGGCATAGACCTCGCCATCCATCATCGCTTCCAGGTCGAATTCGACATAAGCCTGGCGGGATAGCGAGACATTGTCGCGGAGGATACGGAGCACCAGGCCGTTAGAAAAGAAGCCCCAAAGGCTCTCTTCTCGCCGGTTCAGGAACTCTTGCATCATCGAGTGGGGGCTGGCCGTGGCCGCGCCACGCGCCCCCTTCGTGCGCCGGTCCAAAGGCAGATTGCACCCGATCAGGTGAATCGGCACCTGGGAATAGAACCGCTCGATCGGGTAAGTCCGGCCGTCGATCTCAGGTGCTTTCTCGGTCACCAATCGGCCATACTTCAACTCTTCGAACAACGGCAGCAGCCAGTTCTGATTCGTAACGACCGTTCCGGTCTCCTCCTCGGGCAGCCCCTTGCGGATCTCTTGAAAGTTCTTCCAATACTTCTGCAACACGCTCCAAGAATGGGCAATAGCCTCGTTGAGCTTCGTATCAGGCGGGAGATGGTACGACGATGGGGCCGTTCCGTCTGCCTTCTGCGACGCAATGGTCTGAAGCACGTCGGGTGGAAGCAATGCCCCTTCCGAGCGAATCGTCTGGAATTGGTTGGCGGTTCTTACCATAGTGAATCAAGTTTGACGGTCAGTGTTCTGTTGCGGCAGGTAAATGCCCTCACCCTAACCTCTCCCGGAGAGAGAGGGGACGATTCATTGATTCTCCGGCAATAAGATGAAGCAGCCCAAAATGTCGGCCGGCAGCACGGGCACAACCTCCACTCGTCCGGCCATCTTGACCGACTTGCGCACTCGCGTGTGAGCCTGATGCAGTGTCTCGGCGCGGCCTAGGGCGAATCGCTCGATGTGCGGCGACAGCTTGCCCAGGTTGTCAGTCAGGTGCTCAATCTGGCTCTTCACCAGCGCCGTCGGGAAATTGCCCGTCGGCATGGCATCAAGAAGAGCCCTTGCCGCAGCCTCATCGAGCCACGTGGGATTCTCAGGGGTACTGGTGTACGCAAGCGTACGAATCTCCTCGGCGAGCATGGGGGCGCAACTCGCCGAGCGATCCTTGACAACCAGATGAAAACGGAAGCGGACCAGCAATAGCGATGTCTTCTCGGTAACCGCTCGGGTCTTCACGAGTCCACACCGACGGGCGATGTGACTTTCACCTTCGCCCTGGACTCCGTCGAGGGCCGTTTCCAGCACATAGGAGGCTAGGCCTTCGACAATCGGATGGGTGCGGCTCAGATGAACCGCATTCTCGGCGACCGGCAAGTCAAAACGCCCCACAAAGGGACCGTCACGGCCGATGGCGTGGCGAAGGGTGCGAGGTGTCTGGCCGTCGATCGCCACCTCGACTTGATCGTTGCGCTTGTCGGCCACAGCGACGCCCGCCAGATGCAACACATCACGAACGAATCGCTCAACAACAGGCCCTGTGCCGATCGCCTCGCGGATGGCATCCACTTCGGCCTGGACCTCTTCGGTCTTGATCGCATGTTGGGCAAAACGGGACCGTGAATGTGCTTCGCGATCACGCGCCTTGTCCCAGCGCGTATGCAGATCCTCACGAACCGGATCGAGACCGGGAAGAAAGAGTTGGCTGCGATCCTTGCCGGATTGGCGGAGTTGCATACCCTCGAACAGGGCGTTGATCACATCCTCGCTGTTGCCCGGCACGGCCACCGAGATCCCCAGGTCGCTCTTAATCCTCTTGTGCTTACGTAGAAGCACATCGAGCACCACGCCGTCAATTTGATTGTCGACCCCAAAGTAAGTCAATACACGGACTTTCGGCTTTGCCTGGCCGAAACGGTCCACACGGCCTTCGCGCTGCTCATGACGAGTGGGATTCCACGACAAGTCGTAATGAAACACGGCGTCGAATTGGTCTTGAAGATTGATCCCCTCGCTCAGACAGTCCGTGCAAACCAGTATCTTCCGATCGTGTTCTTTGAGCTCCTCGATACGGCTCTCGCGCTCCTTAGGTGCAAGGAGGCCCGTGACAGCCGCGACCTCGACGTTCTTGAT
>JAEWUR010000173.1 GCA_023397045.1 Planctomycetota bacterium | reverse complement strand
CGACGGGCACGCCGAAAGGCGTCGTGCTGTCGCACGCCAATTTGGTCCACAACTCGGCGCTGATTTCCTATTCGTTCGAGCACACCCGGACGGGCACCGGCGTGTTCTGGTTGCCCAGCTATCACGATATGGGCTTGATCGGCGGCATTTTACAGCCGCTCTACATAGGACGCCCCAACGTCTTGATGTCGCCGATGAGCTTCTTGCAGAAGCCATATCGGTGGCTGTCGGCCATCTCGCGATTTCGCGGAACGACCAGCGGCGGGCCGAACTTCGCCTACGACCTGTGCGTCCGCAAGATTACGCCCGAGCAACGCAAAACGCTCGACCTGAGCTCCTGGCGAGTCGCCTTCAACGGGGCCGAGCCGGTGCGCCCCGAAACGCTGGACGCTTTCACCGAAATGTTTGCGCCCTGCGGTTTCCGCCGCGAGGCGTTCTTCCCATGCTTCGGCTTGGCCGAGGCGACGCTGATCGTCTCGGGCGGCTATACCCTCGATCCGCCGGTCGTCAAAACGTTCGACGCCGAAGGGCTGTCTCGCCGCGAGGTGATCGAGGTCGATCCGAGCGACTCGGGAATGCGGCCGCTGGTCGGATGCGGCGGGAACCTGCCCGATCAGAAAATCGTGATCGTCGACCCCGATACGCTGACCGCCTGCCCGCCCGGACGAATCGGCGAAATCTGGGTTTGGGGACCGAGCGTTGCCCAGGGCTATTGGCAGGAACAGGAAGCGACCCAACGGACGTTCCGCGCTAAGTTGCAGGACACCGGAGAAGGACCCTTCCTGCGTACCGGCGATCTCGGATTCTTGCAGGACGGCGAACTGTTCGTTACCGGCCGCCTGAAAGACCTGATCATTGTCCGCGGCGTCAACTACTATCCGCAGGATATCGAGCGCACGGTTCAGCAAAGCCATCCCCGGCTCCGGGGCGATTGCGGTGCCGCGTTCACCGTTGAAGTCAACGGCCGCGACGAATTGGTGATCGTCCAAGAGGTGGAACGGCACAAACAATCCGATTGCACCGGGGTGTTTTCGGCAATCCATCGCGCGGTAACCGGAGAGCACGAGCTTGCACCGGATGTGATTGTCTTGATCCGAGCGAACACCGTTCCGAAAACATCGAGCGGCAAAATCCAACGCCACGCCTGTCGCGAAGGCTACCTCGCCGGAACGCTGGACATCGTCGGGCAGTATCGCGCTTCGGAAGCCGCTCTCCCAAAAGCGGACAGCCGCGACGAAGGCGAAAAAGACGAGAAACACGCCAAGGACATGATGTCCAGGCTCGCCGCCTCGAAAAACGGCAAGCATCCACCCGTCAACGTCCGGTTGACGCAACTCGTGCTGGAAGAGATCTACCGTGTCGCCAAGGACCGCGCGCACGGAATGACGCTCGATTCGCCGATCGTCGAGACGGGCATGGATTCGCTCGAACGCATGGAAATCCTCGCATCGCTCGAAGAAAAGTTCGGCGGACGATTTCCCGAAGAAATCTTCCCGGAACTCGAAACGACCCGACAGGTTGTCGCTGCCGTCGAAAAGTATCTCGGCACCGAGCCCCGGCCGTTGGACCTGCGGGCGGCGAACGTCGAAATTTCGCCCGCAACCTATCACATCGATCAATTTCCGGAGTACGTCAAGCTGCGGCAGAATCTCGACACGCTCCTCGCCGCGGGCTTCAGCAATCCCTATTTCACCGTCCACGACGGGCCAACCACCGACCGGACAATCATCGACGGTCGCGAGTTCATCAATTTCTCGAGCTATAACTATCTCGGAATGTCCGGGGATCCGGCCGTCGGCAAAGCGGCCAAAGCCGCGATCGATCGCTATGGCACCAGTGCGTCGGCCAGCCGGCTGGTGTCCGGCCATAAACAAATTCACGTCGAACTCGAACGCGAGGTGACCCGATTCCTGGGCACCGAGGACACCATCGCGTTTGTCGGCGGGCACGCCACGAATGAGACCGTGATCGGCCACCTCATGGGACCGGGCGATCTGATCCTCCACGATGCGCTGGCCCACAACAGCATCGTGCAAGGCTGCATCCTTTCCGGCGCCCGGCGCAGGCCGTTTGCCCATAACGATTGGCGCGAGGCCGAGCGACTCTTGAGCCAATACCGCCACGAATACCGCCGCGTATTGATCGCCATCGAGGGCGTCTATAGCATGGACGGCGACATCGCCGACCTGCCGCATTTCATCGATGTGAAACACCGCCACCAGGCATTGCTCATGGTCGACGAGGCCCATTCGATGGGCGTCCTCGGCACGACCGGACGCGGAATCGGCGAGTATTTCGGCGTCAACCGGAGCGATGTCGACGTCTGGATGGGTACGTTCAGCAAGGCGTTCGGCAGTTGCGGCGGGTACATCTCCGGATGCAGGGCCCTGCCCGAGTATCTGCGATATACGGCCCCCGGTTTCGTCTTCGCGGCGGCCATGCCCCCGCCAAACGCCGCAGCCGCACTAACCGCCATTCAACAACTCGAGGCCGAGCCCGAGCGAGTCGCTCGCCTGCATGAAAATGCACGGCTGTTCCTGTCGCTGGCCAAATCGGCCGGGCTGAATACCGGAATGAGCGACGGAACGCCCGTCGTGCCCGTGATTCTTGGAAATTCCCTCCACTGCCTGATGCTGTCGAAGGCCATGGTCGCCCGAGGCGTCAACGTGCAGCCGATTCTGCATCCCGCGGTCGAGGAGAGCGCTTCCCGGATGCGGTATTTCATCACATCCCGGCACAACGAAGAACAAATTCGCTATACCGTAGAAGCGATGGTGGAGGAATTGGAGAAAATCGACGCCGGCCATCTGAACCGCGCCCTTGGCACGGTGGGAGCAGCCGGCTAATTCTGTACGACCGACAATGAGGTGTTACTTTGCTTACTGAACAGGAGATTTCACGTACGTGGCGCAGTCTGTTCCGCACGGTTCCGTGCACCGACGAGATGCTGGTCAAGGCCGAGCGTCTGCTGGATGAGCTTCGACCGGAAAGCCCCTTAAGGCATCGGTTGGGGATGGAATTGGACGAGCTGCGCCGGCGCGCCAAGCAAGAAGCTTGAGCGATCCGAAAATTCGCGGGGGTTTTTCGACCGCCGTGCATTCCCGGGGGCGGATTGCGCCCATGCATCCCGCCATTCTGCCCCTTGCGTCTTCGCAAGCGGCAAAAAAACAGGGTGCCTCAGAGACACCCTGCTTACTGGTTCCGGTCGTGAAATCCGCAACTTCCGCCCTACCGGTTGACGTCGAAGCCGATCGTCAGTCCGTTCAGCAGGACGTTCTGCTTGTTGTCCGATAGGTCGATGCCCATCGCTGGCACCTGATAGGTGATCAGCGCGTTGGCCCTCGCGATGTTGTCCATCCAGAAGCCCGTCCAACCTGCGTGGAACGAGATGCTCCGCGTGATCTGGTATCGACCCTCGAGCCGCAATTCGACCAACGGCGTGAACACCCGGGCGTAAGCGTCGTGCGTGGCGGTTGTCGGACCCATCGTCGTTGGGTTGTAGATGCCGCTGCCCGTAGCACCGCCCGTGCGAGGACCGTTTCCGCCCGCCGCTCCGTTGCCCGAGATGCCGCCCGGGATCAGGTTCGGACCCAGGTTGACTTCTTGGTGAATATTCTGGCAATTCAAGCCGGCCAAGAATCGGCCTTCCGTGTTGAACATCCAGCGGCCGCGCTTCTTGAACC
>JAEWUR010000162.1 GCA_023397045.1 Planctomycetota bacterium | reverse complement strand
ACGCGACGTTAGCGAGCTATCTTTAGAAGATGGTCGTTTTCCGATGTCTCTTGGAAAACGGACGGCTTGCTGCCACTCGAAGGAGCCAGACGCAACGATTACCTCATCCGCAACGAATGATCGTGATCCAAGGAGCCACTCGGTCTTGCTATTCCGGCGGAACGAATTGTCATGTACGGCTCTTGGTCTCTTCGATCAGGTCAATCGTGGGCACAATCCTGGCGATATCATTCAGCGGGCCGACGTTGAGAGTCAATGGACCACCGGGTCCATTGCGGACCACAAGTCGCCACTCGGCCTGCCACTTGAACCGTGCCTCTTTGCAAAAATGCCCAACAGTTCCGGTGTGGCCGTCCGGAACATACTTAACTAGATCACCTTTAGCTTCGAGATGCTGGCCTTCGATGGCGGCGGTCAATTGATCGAAGAATACTTGCGGTTGTGTGAAGAGCAGCGCAGTATCACCGAATTCCAACGCGCGATCATCGATTGGTGTCGTCGACTCTCGTAGCGAATACATGCAAAGAATGTTCGTTCTATCCGAATTGGCATGCTCACGGATCACCCACGACGTGATGTTGGCGTGTATCTCAGTTCCATCTAGGTTGAATGCCTTGGCCTTTGTGCCGCGATGAATCGCGTCAACGCCATCGTTTACGTCACGACGAACATCCCCATCTTCAATCTTCCAGAAATATCGTAGCGTGTTCAGATACAGGACGCCCCTGTTACACATCTGTTCGATATGTTCAGCGCAACCAATCTTGACGAGTGTGCCGGGCTCAGATACTCGATCACGTGACGTGGACATCGCTGCCGTTGGGACTCTGAATCAATAGTTCCTTGGGCGACCTACTTCATCCCGTCAATTTAATCGGAGCACGTTATGTGTCAAGATAGGTTCCTTTTCGGGCCTTAGACGGAGGACCTCAGTTTATCGGCTAGGCTCCCTTCGCTCGGACTCCAAGATTGCCAAATTTGAATTCAGACCCCTGAAAACCCGTGGGAAACAAGGTTGTTAAGATGGACTCCTGCACCCCCTCGACAGATAAGGCGATAACCTTACCACAAAGCCCGGATGAGAGGATTTCAGCCATCATGGCCTCCTATGCGAGCTCGATAATACTCCAGCGCCGTTTTCCATCTCGCCGACAGCAAGGTTTGACCATTTTCCCGGATTGGCCGATAGTAGCCGCAATATTTGCAGAAAGTGTGATATTTTTCGACCATCGTCGCCTCCGATACGTCATCCAGGTTCTTGATGGCTTGGTTGAGCCCGAAGATTCGGTCAATCGCTCCGGCAGCAGCACAAGGATAAAACCCGTTATAGTTCATGCTTATGCCACAGTGGCCCGACACGCTACAGCCTTCGTAGCGATGCGTCGCCGCCCAGGCAGGGTCGATGTCAATCGGCGCCACGCATGGGGCCACGAAGTCCGGATGCACGTTGCCCTGCTTGTGCGAGTTCAACACGTGCAGAAAGGGGAACGCGGCCGTAACCTCCGCCAGGCGTTTATGGGTATGATCACCATGGCCATGGGTGGCCAGGGTCAAATCCAAATTTCGGTTGTGGGCTTCTCGGTACTCGCCGATCCGACTGATAATGCCGTCCAAATCGGGATGTGTGGTTGGCTCGCCGCCGACAAGAAACATCGCCTGCCAAGGGTATTTCAGACGAACCGAGTCATCCAGCATCTTCTGGACCTGTTCGACGGTCATATTCTCCTCGGGCCGGCCGGGAGCGATACCAGTCATTCGATTGCAGTTGATGCAGTTTAGACCACAGGTATAGGTTATATCCAATTCGAGCCAATGCATATTCGGTTTCACCATCTCAGCTCACCTCCTGCCATCGTGTGTCCTGCATCGCTCCCCAAGTCTTCTTGCCACAGAAATGCCAAATGTACGAGTCCATCGTCGGCGTCCAATGGTCCCAAAGACGCAAGCCACACCGATTGAAATCGGGTGGCAGCCGGTGCAACGGTGTGCCAGACCATATAATTCCAAGTCCCACGCAACCTTGGTCATAGACCTCCCAGGAACGCTCTGGTGAAATGCCGTGCAGACAGCGGGCCGCTTCAAACGCCGGCTGATGAAGACGGGGATTGAATACCAAGACGCCGGAATTGATGTACTCGTTGGAATAATCCATCGATACCCCAACAAGCCGACAGATCGGATCCATCTTGGGCTCGATGTGAAAAAGCAGGTTGTGCCCCTCCTGCTCGGATGCCACGGCACCCATATGGTCTTCGGGCACCATGTCGAATAAACTCGGGCAGTCTGCTCGAACGACTACATCGCGATCCAGATAGACAACACGCTCATAGGCGGCCGCGTGTTGATCGAGATGGAGTTTCTCCAACATCGCATCTTGCCAGCCGAACAGTGGCCGGGTAATCTCGACATATTCAGCGCCCCATCGCTCAGCTGCTGCACGCTGTGACGCTCTAACGTTTTCCGGCATGCCATCGTTGTAGAGATTCAGAGTAATGACGGCCTTACCGGACCAGACCGGCGGGGCTTGTAGGGCCTGAAGCCGCGCGATAGACTCTCGGAATAAGAACGAGATCAATCGGTCGGAGTTGATCAGTTCGTGACGTGTCAGTTGGTGGATGTCCGTGTCACACAGGATTGCCTGATTACTGAGCATGAAGCAATACGCCGACGGCCGGGCGTCCACCCAGCCGCGATGATTGACGTCGGTATCGCGGCCGCACAGCAGTCGCATATCCTTCCAGGAGATTGGCAATACC
>JAEWUR010000159.1 GCA_023397045.1 Planctomycetota bacterium | reverse complement strand
CTCGCTCACGCTTCGGGTTACGATTCGTAGACTTGAATTGGACAGACCACTGGTCCGCCCATTCGGGATGGTCCGCGAGGCGGACCCTACGGGCTTGGACGCAATGGAAATGGGCGGGTGTGCCATTCTTGTCATTTTGTGGCGAATCATCTCTTGACATCCCCGGCGATACTGGTAGACTAATTCCCGCACGTCGAGGGGGTAGTTTCGAGGGGTATATGAGATGAAGCTTTCGCGTACCGTGGCCTATGCGCTCCATGCGGCGTTGCAGCTCGCCGTTTCGGATTCAAGCGTTCCGATACCATGCAGTCGTTTGGCGTCGAGGGGGCAGATGCCGGAGCGGTTTCTGTTGCAGGTGCTGCGAAATCTGGTGAACCACGGCATTCTGGGATCGACGCGTGGCGTCGAGGGCGGGTACACGTTGGAGCGGAGTCCGGCCGAATTGTCGCTGCTCGATGTGATCGAGGCCGTGGATGGGCCGTTCGATTCGTCGCTGTTGTCGCACGAGGGGCTTCCCGAGGACTCCCGGACGAAGTTAGAATGCGTGATGAAAAAGATCACCGAGCTTGCCCGACGTGAATTGCACGCCACGAAGCTTTCCCATCTGATGCCGGTATTCCAGGCGCAGGTGGTCGAGCCTGTTTTGGCGCCGGCGGGTTCAGGCGCTGCCGAAATGGATCTGTCATGCCGCCGTCTGCCTCCGACCTCCAGTCCCGACTCGACCTAGCCGTGGCCGCCGCGCGCGGAGCAGGAGAGGTCACGCTCGAATTTTTCCGCCGCGACCATCTGGACGTGGAGTTGAAGGCGGACGACACGCCGGTGACGGCGGGTGATCGATCGGCCGAGCAATATCTGCGTCAGCGCATCGCCGAAGTGTTTCCGCAGGACGGCATTTTTGGCGAGGAGTTTGACGAACGGCCCGGCACGAGCGGATTTCGTTGGATTCTCGATCCGATCGACGGCACAAAGTCGTTCATCCACGGCGTGCCGCTCTACTCGACCCTGGTCGCGGTGGAATGCGAAGGCGAAAGCGTATTGGGGGTCATTCGGATTCCGGCTTTGGACGAATGCGTCTATGCCGCGCGAGGGCTGGGCGCTTGGTATGTGCAAGGCGACCGATCGCCGACGCCCGCCCGGGTGTCGCAGCATCGACCGCTGTCGAAGGCCCTATTTGTTACGAGCGAGGTGATCTCGTTCGATCAGCATGGCCGTCGCGTGGCGTACGATCGGCTGCAATCGGCCTCGCGATTGACGCGCACCTGGGGCGACGGTTACGGCTATTTGATGGTGGCGACGGGCCGGGCCGACGTGATGGTCGATCCGATCATGGCGATTTGGGACGCCGCGCCGATGCTGCCGATTCTGGAAGAGGCCGGCGGTACGTTTTGCGATTGGCAGGGCAATCGCACCTATCAGGCCGGCGAGGGAATCGCGACGAACGGCCTGCTGCTGGCCGAGGTGCTAGATTGCGTGTCGCAATGTTCGGCGAAGTGACTGGTGGTCCGTCCAATTCGAGTGTACGAATGGACCGAACATTGCAAAGCGAGGGGCAGCCTCGCTTACGCTTCGGGTTACGATGACCTGTCAACTCGTTAACAGAATTGGACAGACCACTAGGGTTCCCGCGGAATCTCGCGGAGATAGACGTTTTTGAACCAGATCGTGTTCCCGTGGTTCTGCAGCTCGATCTGGCCGGTCGGATAGATCGGCTTGTCGCGTTCCCAATAGTTTTCCATCGTGACATTGTCGACGACCGTCTCGCCGTTGAGTTTGACCGTCACTTGGTTGCCGACCATTTTGATGTAGAACGTGTTCCACTCGCCGATGGGCTTGTCGGCGATCTTCGTGGCGTCTTTCGGATTCTTCTCGTTGTTGTAGAGGCCGCCGGAACCGATCTTCCAGTGGTTCGGGTCCCAAATTTGCACTTGCGGCGCGCCGCGCAGGTAGACGCCGCTATCGCCGTCGGGACCGATCTTCCAATCGACGTACATCTCGAAATCGCCATAGTCTTTGGCCGTGCAAAGGCTTCGGCCATTGCCGTTGAAAACCAACGTTCCGTCCTCGACGTGCCAGCCGTCCCGCATCACCTGATCGGCTTCTTTTTGGGCCTCGGCCAATTCCTCGGGCGTGGCCTTCGCGCGGTTGGCGGGGCTATCCAACGGCGGCTTCAGCAGCCCTTTCCAGCCCGACAGGTCCTTGCCATTGAACAATGCAACGAAACCCGGCGGCGGCACTTTGTCTTCGGCACGAACCGAAGCGCCCAGGACCAGCCCAACCGCCGCAAAGGAAATCAACGTCAACGCCGCTTTCATCGTGCAATCTCCCAGTAAGTTTTCGTGGCCGGAAAGGATGATGATATCGAAGAGAAGTCGATTGGGGTGACATTCCCGGGGAATGCGTTCGGAGGCAAGGGGGGCGCCCCCACTTCTCTTCGGGACCAACTACGCAAGCTCCATTCAATATCCCTTGATTGGCGTCGAATAGCAACCGGGGAGTCCGATTTTCCGGGGGAAGTTGACCCGCCGACGTGCAACCCGGCAAGCATGGTGGGGGGGACGGATAGCTTTGATTGACTTTTTCGCAGAACCAGGTACAATCCACCCTGTTTGGTGGAACGTTCTTCGCAAAGTGGTCGCATAAGGAGCGTGCTAATGCGTTCGCACGGGCTACGCGTTTTCCCACTACTCACCGCGACGATCCTTTGGGCCGTTGCCGCCATCGCGCAAGGCGAGACCTGGTCGCTCGATCTCAAGCAGTTGGACGCTCGCGATCAATCCCGGGGATTTTCCAATCGGATGGACTACATCCTTCGCGCGACCTCTCCGCAACACTTCTTCCTCCAGATGATGCCCGACGGCAAGGGCGGCACGCGCCTCATGGGCAACGAACTGTCCGAGGAATCGTTCAAAAAGCTCGTGAAGAAAGAGCCCGAGTACAAAACCAAATCCCCGTTCAAGGGCGTAGCCAAGCTGGGTACGCAGGAATTCGCCTTCGCGCTCGACATCTCGGCCGCGCCGGCGTCCGAGGCAGAAAAGGACGAGAAAGCCGAAACCGACGAAGGCAAGAAAGCGGCGGAAGGCGATTCGGCCATCGCAAAGCTGAAACAGAAATTGGCTGACGGCCTGTCGGCGCCGAAGATCAACGCCTACGATCGGCTCTACTTCGATCGCAACCATAACGGCGATCTGACCGACGACGAAGCCCTCTCCGGCGACGTGCAGACCGGCTCGTATGGCGGTGGACAAGCCTATGCAAGGATCTCGTTTCCGCGTCTCGACGTGACGATCGACGCCGATGGGACGTCCGTCGAGTCGTCGTTTTTCGTTTCGGGAAACTGCCACGCGTCCGCCGACTTCAATTATACGCAAATTCAGATTAATGCCGGGGCCTACCGCGATGGCGAAATCACGCTCGACGGCCAGAAACGGCGGGCCGTGCTCGTCGACTTCAACAGCAACGGCCGGTTCGACGATTCGCTGAAGGTCATCACAATAACCCGCGCGCCGGGCCGAGAGGAAATCTATCCGCAGCACGGCGACATGATCCTGATCGATCCGAGCGACAAGAATGAAAACTACGATTCGCCCTACGACGTCACCACAAGCAGCTACCGATACGACGTCTCAAAGTTGATCAACCTCGCCGGGCGGTTCTACGATATGACGATCACGCCGGCTGGCGATAAGCTCACGCTCGAACCGTCGTCCGCGGCCCTGGGCAACGTAACGAACTCGAACGATGGCTTCCGCGCGCTGATCTACGACGGCGACATCGCACTGAAGATCAGCGGCGACAAAAACACGCCGGTCCCCGTGCCCGAGGGCGAGTGGAGATTGCTTTCCTACACAATCCGCCTGAACGAAAGCACCGAACCGCCCAAGGAAGAGGAAAAGAAAGCCGAGGAGGGGAAATCGGCGGTCAAGCTGCTCGAGGATGCGATCAAGGCGTTTGTGAAATCCACGCCCGTGGCAGGCTCCACTTCGGAATGGTCCGTCGTTACAGCCCGAGGACCGAAAGATTACAAACCGGTCAAGGTCGTCAAGGGCGAAACGGTCGAGATGCCGTTCGGCCCGCCCTACACGCCGTTGGTCACGTCGCAGAATTGGGGTAATCCCGCGGAGTTGCAACTTGAGATGTCACTGGTCGGCTCGGCCGGCGAAACGTGCTCCGATATGACGGTTCGCGGCGGACGCCCCGGCAAGCCCGAGTTCACCATCACCGATCCGAAAGGCGAAGTTGTCCAACAGGGCAGCTTCGAATATGGCTGAGGCTTCACCTGCCGGTACTCGTGGCGAGTGCCTTCGGACCCTGCAAAAGAATATCACGTACACGTCTCGATGAAGGCCGATCCCTTCGCCATCGTCGACAAGAACGACAGCGTGATTCAAGTTGACGGTGCAAAGAACTAGTGGTCTGTCAATCATGGGTTGATGAGTTCGGGCGCCATGCCCACGCTTGTCGTGGGCATGATAATTTGCCGAAAACTCGCCACATGCCCACGACAAGCGTGGGCATGACACCCATCACGGCACGGCTGACAAAGCACTAGAGCACACCTGCCGCTCACTCCACGCGGCCGGCGCCGAGGGTCAAGACAACCTTGTCGAAGGCCGGTCGCATGGCGTCCCATTCGGCGGCCGGGCACTTGCAGATGACGCGAATGCGATAGTCGCGGCTCAGCGCGGTAACGCGATATCCTCGCGTTTCGCCGCCGAACGCGCCGGCGCCTTTGAACTCGGCCTTCTGCGCGTCGCCAAGGCCGGTCTGCACCATGACCGGCTCGCTTTCCTTGGCGCCCTCGTCGGTCTCGAACGTCTCCTTCTCCATCTGATGCACCGCAACGACCGGCGGTATCTCGGCCGGCGCGTTGGGATCGACCATTTTGACCATTCCGCCGTTGGCCAAACCGCCCATCAACCCGCTGGCCAAACTGGTGTCGACCGCGATAACGGCATTGCCCGAGGTGAACTTCGCCGATGCGTAGCTGCCTTTGCCGAATGACTCGGCCTTCCAACCGGCCGGATATTCGATCTTGAAATTGCCATCCTTGCAGTTGTAGGGCTCATAGGAACTGGGAACCACCGCCTTCTGGCCGCAACCACTCGCGACGACCAACAGGACCGACAGAACGGAAAGACTCTTTTGCAGCCACAGACTACTCATCGTCATCTCCTTGATATTTGGGTTTCGCACTTTCTCGCACAATGCAGCCGGCCAATCGACCGAGAAGCCGGGCGTAAATCAGAATCACGGCGGCCAGAATCGGAGCCGAATAGAGCGGCGTCGGCCACGGCTCCTCGTGTAAGCCCGTCACCGTCACTTCGCTCCACACCCAGATGATCGCGCCGGTTTCGACATAAAAAAGGGCCCACGCCCACCATAACGGCCGCAGGCTCCAAAGAACCGGCTTGATATCGACCGGCGCCCAGGCCTCGCCGTCGGCCATCGCGCCGAGCAACACCAACGGGAAAGCCACGAAAGTACCGACCGCAACCGGCGTCCAAGAATCGGTCGCCCAAAGCCATCGAAACAACGCGCCGACCAGTGCCGCTTCAAACAACAACACGGCGATACGGCCGAAATTGAACGTCCACTCCTTCCAGTCCAACGGCGGCGCAACGTCGACCGTGTCCCAACCGTTCGAGGTGTGTTCGATAATCGTCAAACAACACGTAACCGCATATCCGAACGTCAGCAACGCCGCCGCGCAAGCCGGCGGACCGAACAGGCGAGCGCTGAGTGCCCCGAGTACCAAGCCCGGGCCGACCCAGAACATGACGAGCCAGCCTGTCACCATCAGCCCGATCGAAATGAACACCCACGCGCTCAGCACGCTCAGACGCCAAGGGAACGTGAAGACGCCGGTAAACATCGGCCATCGCGGCGGCGGCGGCGGTTCGTCGGCCGCGCTGGCAAGTTTCTGCTCGGCTTTCCGAATGTAATGGTCGACGAAATTCGGAACGGGACGATCGTCAACGGCGCCGCGCAACTCGCCACCGTCTTTTTGCATGCACCGCTCCTCATCAGAAAACCGTCGGCAACCGAAGAAAAGTGGGAACCGTTCTGCTCGGCCTCCCAGGACGCCAACATCCCTTGTTTGGCCATAATAGCAGCCCCATCTCGGACCGTCAAATCCCTTGTTCGTGTGGGGCAGGCCAACAACAAAATCCTCTGCATCGACCGACGACCATCCGAGAGGCGAGAAATCGCCCGCCACGCCGATGGGCGTTTGAAATGCAAGGGGAGGACCTAGACAGGGCCGAGAATCCCTGCGAGAATACCAGAGGTTCGGTCGATGATGGAAATCTCCCGTTCCAGGCAGGTGCCGCGTCTTGCCGCACATCGGACGAGACCACCGCAACGGCACGAAGTCGACGATTTCCGTAAATCGAATAGAAATAGCATTTTGTGACGATCGGGGGCTGTAGCTCAGTCGGTAGAGCAACGGACTTTTAATCCGTTGGTCGCGGGTTCGAGTCCCGCCGGCCTCACTTTCCAAGAGCCAATGGATGTTTTTTGCGGCATCCATTGGCTCTTTTTGTTGGGTGGCGTGTCGGCATCGGCCTTGATCCATCGAAGGTCAAGATCACACGAGGAACCCACACCGTCGGAGTGGAAAACCGAAGGATCGGTTCCAACGGCGGACGCCCGCTTTCTCCGTTTGCCCTGCCGGCCGGAAGTCGATAAAATCAAGCCTTTTGCGTTGGCTTGTCGAGCGCTCAAGTCCTAGTCCGAACCCCCGGTCTGAAAAACATGCCCCGCTATAATCCCGCCGTCCTCGAGCCGAAATGGCAGCAGTATTGGGCAGAACACCGCACTTTTGCGTGCCCCAGATTGCCCAAAGAACGCAAGCTGTACGTTCTGGATATGTTTCCGTATCCGAGCGGCGACGGCCTGCACGTCGGGCATCCCGAGGGATACACGGCGACGGACATCGTTTGCCGGTTCAATCGGATGAAGGGCGTCACCGTGATGCACCCGATGGGCTGGGACGCTTTCGGCCTGCCCGCCGAGCAGCACGCCAAGAAAACCGGCACGCACCCTCGGGCGACAACCGAGAAGAACATCGGCAATTTCCGGCGGCAGTTGAAGATGCTCGGTTTCTCGTACGACTGGGACCGGGAAGTCGCCACGACCGACGTCGG
>JAEWUR010000111.1 GCA_023397045.1 Planctomycetota bacterium | reverse complement strand
GTATTGGCTGGCGCCACTGCCGCCCCGTGTGCGCGGCCTATGATGACACTCCGGCTCGTCGGCGTTTGGCCGCAAACGTGTTGGAGATTTCCGGGAGGGACATCGACCCTTTTCAGGTCGGGCGCGCCGCGCGTAACCTGTTGCTCCCAACAGGCTGCCTAGCAGCACGGCGGCCGATGCTGGCTCGGGTGCGTGGATCGCCGTGTCGAGCCACGCGATGTAGGCGTCTTGCTGGGCCGCCTGAAAGCGGCTGTAGTCGTTCGGCGCAAGCCATGTTAGCCGGTCGCCGTGGCCTGCCTGGTTCCAAAAGGTTCGAGCCGCGTCCATGCAGGCGGTCAGGTCACTGAAGTCCGCATAACGGTCGCCTGTCGCGCTATAGATCAGCGTCGGCCGTGGCGCGACCAACGCCAACACGTCTTGGAAGTCGTACGGCAATTCGCCTTGATGACCGTCGAACAGTCCGATCATCGGCTGCAATGAGTTCCAAAGCCAAAGCTCGTCAAGGCCTCCGGTTGCCTTATCATCCGTATTTGTTCGCATCGGCGTAAACCCATCGAACGAAGCAGCGCTCTTGATGCGCGGATCGAGCGCGGCGCTGTAGAGTCCGACCATGCCGCCGAGCGAATATCCAAGCAGATGAATCTGACTTCGATCGATGTTTGGCATCGTGCCCTGCGCCGCACCTTCGCCGTCGACCAAAAAATCGACCGCCGCGCGAACGTCCTCGATCATCCGGCCCAGTTTTGACCACTGGGGATGGTTCGCGTAAAAGTCGCGCCCTTCGAGCAAACGTTGGCCGAACCCGACCTGATCGAAACAGAGCACGGTGTAGCCTTCCTGAGCCAACCTGTGATAGACGGTCGTATTCTCGACGCCGTAACCTTCGTTATACCCGGTCGCATAGGAGTAAGGATGCAGCCAGATGACGACCGGAGCCGGATCGGTGCGGCGGGTGTTGTAGTAGATGTTGCCATGGACGTCGTTGCCGAAGCTGACGGGCACTCGGGCCGTGCCTTGCACAGCCCAGCGGTCGTGTCCGATCTGCTCCGACTGGTAAGACGTATAAAAAGTGCGCTGGCCAATGAACGGAGTATTGGCTGGAGCGGTTCCCAAGGCCCATTGTATGCGCGCCCTTCGATCGGCATTGTCGGCGGGCGTGATATTCGGAAAGGGGTTTTGCGTCTGTTGCGGGCTGAGCTTCGACCGCCATGCATTCCAATCGAATTTGTGGAGGTATTCCTGCGGAAACAGACTCTTGGTGGCCGTGCCACGGCCGAACGACGCATCGAGCCAGTCGATGTTGCGGTCCACCTGAGCCTGCGTAATTGGATTATGCCAGCCGTTGCGGTAGTCGACCCGATAGTGGTCTTCGACGCCCAGCAACTGGTAGACCTTGCTCGATTCATCATAGCCGCGTTCGACGGCATAGGTCGAATCCCCGTCGTCATAGTAGGCCGTATCCAATAGGAGGTTTCGCGGTGCGATCAGAGCCGCCCTGGCGTGGGCGTCGATTGGCATTTCGTTCTCTCGGCCGGTGTACGACCGAAGGCTCGGCTTGAACCACTCGCCGGGAAAATCGGCGGGGGCTTCGCCGAAGGTGGATCGTGAGGCAAAACGATAGGGCGCCGAACCGGGCGAGCCGGCACTGCGCGCCACGACGGCCGTGAACCGCGGATCGATGGCGCCCGCCACCAGCGATTGCTTTCCATAGCGCGAGTGGCCGATGATAGCGACGTCGTTCGCGTCGACATTGCATCCGGAGGCCGGATCGAGCATATAGTCGAGCGCCCGCCCCGCCAACCATGCCTTGGCGCCGATTTCGCTCCACGTGGCGGCGGGATATTCGGCGCGAAACAACTCCCAAACGCTTTCGTAGCCGGGAAAGGCCGGCTCGTGCTGATAGCTGTCAACCCCGGGGTACAAACCGACTGCGTAGCCACGCTGAAGCGCCGCTTCGGCCCAGTCGAGGTGCTTATTGTACGGCGCGGTCATCAATAACGGATGCGGTTCGGCGCCCGGCGGCGTCCATATCCACATCTCGAACGAAGCGTGGTGGGGCGTATCAAAGGTCAGGCGTATGTTTCGCCGCGTCGAACCATCGGGAGCGACGGTCGAGCTGAGCACCTGCGAGGCAATAACACTCGGCGTCTGGCTGGGGAGGGATCCGATGAACGTCGTCTTGACCAACGATAGCACCTCCGCCCGTCGCTGCGTCCACTGTTCAGGCGTCGTGACCGCGCTGCCGTTGTTGAACGTCAATAGCGGCGGCAGGTCGAAGCTATTGGCCAAACACAACCCGGGGACGGCCAACACCCAAACGACAACAGTGGCACGAGCTCTCGTCATTGTGAACGCTCTTCTGGCGGGAGGGTGTTTCGGCAAACTTGGGGCGGCGCTATGGCTGCATCGGCAGGTGAAAATCGACGGCACTCGCATCCGGCAGATCGGCGGCGCGTATCCTGAGCATCGATCGGCTGTTGTACTCGTCGGGAATATAGTTTGGAACGAAGGCCTTCGAGTTCCTACCCGGCTCGACCGGTGCGGGGCGATTGAACGTTGTTTCTTCGTAGGCCTTGATGCGGACTTCGTAGACGCCGTCGGGCCGTAGCCCGAACCCGTCGGCGGTTCGATATCGCCCGTCGGTGATCGCCGACGAGGCCGAAGCCCCGGGCGTATTGTCGACCGGAATGAAGTCGATCTTCCCCCAGGCCACATCCTGCCCCTGATACGTCACCGCCCCTTGGACGACCAGCGTTTCCGGCCGCGAGTCGCAGCCCTCCAGCGACACGATAGCCACAAGACCCAGCCAATACCAGTGTCGATTCATGCGCATTCAACGGACAACGGACAACTGAAAACGGAAAACTCTCTCAGAACTTCGGATTCGCTTCTTCCGTGTACGGCTTTCCGGCGATATCGCTTTTTCCTGCTCCATCGATGCTGGCGGCCGCCTGCCATGCCGCGATGTCGACCGTGTCATTCACGAAGCGCACGCTGCCGTCTGCCAGCCCGACGTTCACGCCGCCGGGATGGTGGCTGCTGGCCGTAAACGTCACCATCCCCCACCAACTTGCGTTGTAATCACAATAGACTTTGTCGGGAACGCATAGGCCGTCTGACGCCCAACCGGCGTCCATGGTGTCGGTTGGAGAGTTCGGGTTGTACAAGTGTTCGTAGTGGCATCCGAAATCGTAGTACCACCGGCCACGAGCGTCGGCCGATCCATCCGGGCCGGCGATCATTTCGGAAATCATGATCGTGTTCGACGTCCCGTCGACGACATCGTCGAGTGAACGTCGTTGGTTCTTTCCGAAAACCGCGCGCCGTTTGCTGGGCTCCAACACGCCGCCGTCGGGATTGAAGCAGCCGACAATGTTCGAACGCGAGAAACCAACGGCGTCCGAGGCGTTGTGCTTCAAATCGCTGCCTTTCTCCCGGCCGGAGCCGTCACCGGTAGCGTCGCTCGGGCAACAATATGTGCTGATGACCGTCCGAAACACCCACTTGTTGATCTGCATGTACGGGGTCGGCCAAGCTGCTTTCAGATTGAGTTGGTTCTGCAGATTCTCGCGTTCGAGGTAGGGCAGCACGTCGTCCATCCAGGTCGCAAAACTGCCATTAACCGCCGTCTCGGAAATGCCGCACGGGAACAGGCCGGCCGCCTCGTGATAGAGGTGCATGGCCAACATGGTTTGCTTCACGTTGTTGCTGCATTGCATTCGCCGTGCGGCCTCGCGGGCGGCTTGGACCGCCGGCAACAACAAGGCGATCAAAATGCCGATGATCGTAATAACGACCAAAAGCTCGACCAACGTAAACGCGACGGTTTTGGTGCGGCGTTTCATCGTATTACCTCGGCAAGTCCATTCTACCCTTATTTCGCTGTCCAATCCAAACAATCACCAAGCAAAACGCGCCAAGCGTCAAAAGACAAAGCGAGCCCGGCTCCGGAACCGTCGGCAGCGGACTGGCACTGTTCCAGAAACCAAACAAGTCGCCCGTGCCGCCCTCCAAGTTCAGATCGAGATAATAGCTCGTTCCGCCTGTCGAGACCAAAGGCACCAGTTCCGCCTCGCCCGTTTCGCGGCTCAAACGAATCAACGAGTCGAAATCGCTGCCTGAGAAATCAAAGCCGATGCGATACCACTGCGACGACGCGCTGGCCGGATCGCCGGGCTGGCCCGGTTCGAAGTTCGTGCCCCACGCGCCGTTGACGATCATGAAATGCAGGCCGTCGACGAACGTGCAGCCCTCGTTGTCGTCCAGCAGCGGATTGAAATAGCCGATCAGCACATCGGCATAGTCGGTGTCGGTCGCCCCGCCCTCGGAGACCGTCGGACGGATCGACGTGATGTGGTCTTCATACGCGCCCGTGTCCGCCGTGCCTCGGTTGTTCCACGGATAGACGATGCCCCAGTTCCATTGCGAGATTCCGTCGGGCAACTCTTCGTACGCCGTGCCCTTGATCATCTGAATGTCGGTGCTGACCATCCGCACCAGCGCCGGACCGAGATTACGGCTCTGGCGATTGGCTTCCCGGACGTATTCAAACACGTCGGAATGAACGTTCGTGTCGCCTTCCGAATTGAAGAGCACCGGGCAGCAGTCCGGTGAACCGGCGGGCTGACTGTAGATGAAATGGCTCGTGAAAGTGTAGCCGAAGGCCCAGCTTGCGTTCTGTTGCAGTCGGACAAACGACTCACTCGGCAGCGAGTGGTAATAGGACGGCCGATACATGTCAAGGAACTGGCCATACGGCAACGGCCCGCTGTTGCCGCCCGACGCGGTCGTGTAGCCGGCCAATGCGACGGTCCGATAGTTCTGCATGGTCCAGTACCAGCCGTCCCGGCCGCCCCATCCATGCAAGGGGTACTGATCGAAAACGAGTAAATCGGGCTTCGTTGCCTCGGTGTAGGCGCTCAACTCGGCGGTGGTCAGCTGTGTGCCCCAGAAGTTGGCGTGCGCCAACGTGTTCGGATAGTGCTGGTTCCAGTCGCGAAACGTCGCCTCGACGTTCGCCAGGTCGTCCATGATGTGGTTCTCATCGCCGTATTGC
>JAEWUR010000086.1 GCA_023397045.1 Planctomycetota bacterium | reverse complement strand
CCGCGAGACCTATGTCCTACGGCGAGGGGGTGGCGAAATTCGGTTGGCTGACCGGCCCGATGGCGGTCGATGCTCTCATCGCGCGGGCGTTAGCGTGAAAATCGCCGCCTGATACCGGGCCGGAAGCGCCACGTCGAGCCCCGGTTGCATCAGATCCTCGCCTTGGATCGTTCGGACTGCAACTCCCGATGGGATGTATTGCGTGAGGCGATAGGTCGTATCAGCCCGAAGATCGCGGAGCACAAATCGCTTCGCCGAAGCGCCATCGTTGAGTCGGTAAACGAACAGCAGGACGTCGTCCGACGCGATGTCGGCCAACTGCATTGCGATCCAACCCTCACGGTCCGTTTTTGGCGCGATCGGCGTCAACAGGTGCGCGGCCGAACGGCGAATCAACGCACGCCGCTGTTTGTAGAAGGCGACAAGTTCGCTCAGACGTTTTCGGGCGTCATCGGTCAAGCCGGCCGGGTCGCCAGTAATCCCCATGACGCCGGTCATCGCGGCGGCCGCCACGAAATCGAGTTCCGACGTCTCCGACGGTTCCCAAAGGGCGCCGCATGGCGTGACGATGGACACCGGCGAATCCTCGATCGATTTCGTATAGCGGGGGATCGTTTGGCCGACCGAGCGGACCGCCGCCCATTTGGTCAGTTGTCCCGGCGGAAGTCGCAGCATCGCGCCCTGCGAAATGCGGAGCGTGTCGGTCGGATTCACGGTGTCGGTGAGGAAATGGCCGTCGTAATGCCCCAGACCGCCCATGTCGAGCCGCATCGCGCCGCTGGAACACCCCTCGAAAACGGTCCGAGGATGTTTTTGGCGAATCTCATCGAGCAGCCGATGCCACGCCTGATAATAGCCCGAAAGTTCCTTGCCCGACGCGTCGTGGCCCAGCTCGAAGTTGAAGTCGATTTTCATCCAGGCGAGGTCGTAGGTCGTCACCAATCGCGAGATTTCGTCGCGGAGATACGCATACGCGGCAGGGTTTTCCAAATCGATCCGCGCAAACGGCGGCTGTCCCGGTTGGAACCACTCGGGCTGCACCTTACGAATCGGAACGTCCGGTCCGAAACGCTCAGGCTCCATCCATAGCCCGAAGCCAAGCCCGGCGGCGCGAACTTCACCGGCAAACGCCGCCATTTCGCCGCGAAACGCACCGTCGAGTTTCTCTCGCCAATCGCCGGCCTGTGCGAACCAATCGCCCGCCTGCGGACCGTACCAGCCGGCGTCGATGACGAAGACCTCGCACCCGATTTCCTTGGCCGCCCGCAACTGCCGGCGAAGACGCGGCACGTCCAACACCTCGAACTGGTCGAACCATGTGTTGAACACAACGGGCATGGCCTCGAATCGCGTCGGCTTGGCACCGTGCCACCAACGATGCAGATAGGGCGCCGCCTCGGCCGGATCGCCCGTCGGCAACGACTGAACCAAGATCTCGGGACACTCGACGGCCTGGCCGGGCAGAAGCTCCAGCCGCAGGTCGTCGACGGCCAGTCCCAGTTGGACGACCGCGAACGGATGAACATCCATGATCGGCCGGGCGGAAGCCTCGATCGACCAGTTGCCCTCCGGCAATACATGGAACGCCAACCCGCGGCCGGCATCCACCTCGCGCAAACACATGTAAGGCGTGCCGCCTTGCGTCGTGCGACCTTGCACGCAGCCAAGCCGCACGCTGCCGGCATGAAGATCGAGCCATTCCCCTTGGTTTTCGTTACACCAGCGGCTCTGTTGGGTATAAACCTCGTAACGGCCCGAGGGAAATGCGAATCGCGCGCGGACCTGGAAAACCGTCACCGGGGCGTCGCCCGTGTTGACGAGCCGATCTTTCCGGCGCACGACGCCCGTCTTGCGGCAGAAAGCCCAGTTCGAATCGAGCCGCAATGCGCCGCCGGCCGCCTGCCATGTCAACCGTGCCGTCTCGGCGTCGAACGCGTGATCGGTAATCTGAAACGACTCGCCCTCGATGCGTCCCAGACTGGTCACCACGATGGCCGGCCCCTGGGTTTCGATCGGGCCGGAATCCTGACCGTCGTTGCCGCAGACGATCCCACATAGCTGGCGAAGCCAGACGCGGCCGGCTTCTTCGGCAAAAATCGTTACGTCGTGAACGGGCCCTGGGTAACGCGATTCTGGCATGTCAAGAGACTCCATCGTCGAATTGAGACGCGATCATGGCACGAACATCGTCACCGGTCAGCGAGAAGGCTGCCAAGTATTCTGCCAAGGCCCCGGTGGGCCTCCCGGCGATCTTCACCCTCGTTGGCACCCTATCATAAAACAAACCGATTGCGGCCGCAATGAACCCTTTTTGCAGGCCTGCCCGCGTGGCGGAGCGTGAGCAGACGGGTCTTTTGACCGGGCTCGTTACGCCATCGCATGGGCTGCGGACACCCCCGTTTCTCCGGCTTCCCGGATCGCAGGGCACCGGCTATCATAATAGGCAATGCCGGAAACGAGGTGATTGCGCAACGTTATCCAGGAATGCTTTGACCAGGAACCCAACATGAAAGCTCTCGTGCTCGTAGCGCCCAACCGTTTTGAATTGCAGGATTGCCCGACGCCGGAGATCGGCCCAAACGACGTGTTGCTGAAAGTAGCGGACTGCGGCATCTGCGGTAGCGATGTTCATGGCATGGACGGCAGCAGCGGGCGACGGCTCCCGCCGATCATCATGGGACACGAGGCCGCCGGCGTCATTGCTCGAACCGGCAGCAGCGTGACAGATTGGCGCGAGGGCGATCGCGTCACGTTCGACTCGGTCATCTCATGCGGCGACTGCTGGTTCTGCCGCCACGGTCAGACAAGCCTATGCGACCGGCGCCGGGTGCCTGGAGTCTCCTGCGAGGAATTCAGTTGCCCCGGCGCGTTCGCCGAATACGTCGCGGTGCCCCAGCGCATCCTGTACCGGATTCCGGACAGTCTGGACTTCCGACGCGCAGCGATGGTCGAGCCGACCGCCATCGCCATGCATGGCGTCAATCGGATGAAGATCAATCTGAACGATACGGCCATCGTGGTCGGCTCCGGCGTGATCGGGTTGCTGGCGGTCCAGGTGCTTCGCGCTGCCGGCTGTGGAACGATTATCGCCGTGGACATGGATCAACGGCGTCTCGACTTGGCATGTTCGCTGGGCGCCACCCAGGGCCTGCGGTCCGGCGAAACGGATGTCTTTGCGGAAGTCATGCGGATCACGGGCAATCGGGGCGTTGACGTCGCCGTCGAGGCGGTCGGCATCGGCCCAACGGTGCAGTTGGCGGCCCGATGCCTTCGCAAGGCAGGTCAACTTTCGCTGGTCGGGATTTTGGCGCCCAAGATCGACTTCCCCATTCAGGACATTGTCGTTCGTGAACTGGCCGTCTACGGCTCGTACTGTTCGAGCGGCGAATATCCGGCGGCGCTGGATATGATGGCCCGGGGTACGATCCAGGTCGATCCGCTGATGAGCGCCGTTGCATCCTTGGAAGATGGTCCCGAATGGTTCGCCCGCCTTCATGGGGGCAAAGAGGGCCTTCTAAAGGTCATCCTTGAGCCGTAGCGCTCGACAGACCGCATGGAAAGGTCGAAAGGCTGCCGGCATCGTGGCTCCGCGATCATTTATTTGATAGAATGGCAGCGCGAGGCGTCTGTCGCCGAAGCATCATCCGCAACCGATCCCGCCGGAGTTTGACCATTGTGAACACGCTTCTCCTTTTTGCTAGCATTCTGACAGCTCTTGTTGCTGGCAATAATCTATTCGCCGCCGACGCGGAAACCAAATCCGAGCCTGTTCCGAACCCAACTACGCCCAACTGGGAAGACCAGAAGGTGTTCGCCATCGGGAAGTTGGCGCCTCGGACCAATTCGCTGCCCTTCCCCAATCGTAAAGCGGCGTTGTCCGACGATCCGGCGGCCAACCCCTGGCAAATGTCGCTCAACGGCAAATGGAAATTCCACTGGTCGAAGGATCCCGCCCATCGTCCGGCCGACTTTTTTCAGCCGGCGTTCGACGTTTCGCAGTGGGACGACATCTCGGTGCCGGGAAGTTGGCAGACGCAAGGCTATGGCGTGCCGCTCTACACGAACATCACGTATCCGTTCAAAAAAGACCCACCCCGCGTGATGGGCGAGCCGGATCCGTCGTTTACGAACTACAACGAACGAAACCCGGTCGGTTCCTACCGTCGCACCTTCACGGTGCCGAACGACTGGAGCAGCCGGAACGTGTTTCTTCAGTTCAACGGCGTCGATTCGGCATTTTATCTCTGGGTGAACGGCGAAAAAGTCGGGTATAGCGAAGGGTCGCGCACGCCGGCCGTTTTCGATGTCACCAAATATCTCAAGACCGGCGAGAACATCGTGGCCGTCGAGGTCTACCGTTATTCCGACGGTTCCTATCTCGAAGATCAGGACATGTGGCGGCTCAGCGGCATCTTCCGCGACGTGTTTTTGTGGACCGCCGGCAAAGTGACGATCCGCGACTATTTCGTTCACGCGAGTTTGGACGATGCCTTTCACGACGGCCGGTTGGCCATCGACCTTTGCCTCACCAACGCCTCAGCCAAGGAACAACGCTGTTCGGTCGAGGGACAATTGCTCGACGGCGATGGAAAAACCGTAGCCGAGTTCGCCCTACCCACGGTCGACATTCCGCCGGGCGAGTCGGCCAATACGGTCCTGGGCGAGACGACGGTCGCGGATCCTGCCAAATGGACCGCGGAGACCCCGAACCTTTACACGCTGCTGCTGACCCTGAAGGACCGCGATGGTTCGACGATCGAGACGCAATTTTGCCGGGTCGGCTTTCGACGCGTGGAAATCCGTGACGGGCAACTCCTGGTCAATGGCCAGCCGATCTACCTGAAGGGCGTCAATCGACACGAACACGACCCGAACACCGGCCATTACGTCACGGTCGCGTCGATGATCGAAGACATCAAGCTGATGAAGCAGTTCAACATCAACGCGGTGCGCACCAGCCATTATCCCGACGATCCGGCGTGGTACGATCTGTGCGACCGGTTCGGGCTGTACGTCGTCGGAGAGGCCAACATCGAATCGCACGGCATGGGCTATGACGGCGCGTCGCTGGCGAAAGATCCGTCGTGGCTACCGGCCCATCTCGACCGAACCCAACGCATGGTCGAGACGCAGAAGAACCATTCTTCCATTATTATCTGGTCGCTCGGCAATGAGGCGGGAAACGGCGTCAATTTCGAGGCGACCTACGATTGGATCAAGAGTCGCGATTCCTCGCGCCCGGTTCAGTACGAGCGTGCGGAGGAAGGCCGCAACACCGACATCGTC
>JAEWUR010000071.1 GCA_023397045.1 Planctomycetota bacterium | reverse complement strand
CGAAACTCGGCCGGTACGGCCGTGTTTTGCGGCAGCATCCGGACCATTGACTACCTCGGAATCAATAATGGCCGTAGGGTGAATCGATGACTCCATCATTGAACAACGACCGGCGACTCGATGCAATGGATCAGTTTGCCGCCTTGTTCCAACAGCATGCCAGGAGCATCTACGGCCATATTCACGGCTTGGTGCCCAATAGCGGCGACGCCGACGACGTGTTCCAGGAAACCAGCATCACGCTTTGGCAGAAGTTTGATCAGTATCGCCCGGACACGGATTTTCGCGCCTGGGCGAACCGGATCGCCTATTACAACGTGTTGAAACTGCGCGAGCGGCAGGTTCGATCGCCAAAGTTGTTCAGTCCCCAGTTTCTCGATCTGATCTGCGACGAGATGATCGTGATGTCCGACATGCTTGATGCCCGAACCGATGCCCTGCTGTTGTGCCGCGACAAGCTCAACCATCGCGACCGCGACCTGCTCGAACGCTTTCATCGCGAAGGAACGACGGCGAATGATGTCGCCCGGCACGTGGGACGAAACACGCGATACGTCTATCGGGCGATTCAGCGCATTCACAACCTTCTTTTCGATTGCATTCAGCAGGTCATTTCGAAGGATCGCGATCGATGACGGCCAGTCGGCGACAACACGACGAGCTTTGCACCCTTCTCGGGCAGATGAAGGAGGGAATCACCGCGCCGCGCGATGTGGATCGGGTCGACGAACTCGTCCGAAACGATCCGGACATGTTGCATCTGTACGTGGAATACACGCGGCTGCTTTCCGACCTCCGATTCGGCTTGACCGACGACCGCATCACCGCAACGTTGACGCATCTGTTTCAGACTGATCCGTCGGAGACGGCAGGAAAGGATCGCCAATGGCCGGAGCGTGTGGGACCCGTTGTCGTCGACGATTTGTCGTCGGCGTTCGGCGGACAGCCCGCGCCGAGATTGGATGCGCCCCCGGCCACGGGAATCGCTTTCTCTTTTGGCAACGTCCTTTCCGGCTGGCCGGTCGCCTATCTGATCGCGACGGTCGTCTGCGGGGTCGGAGCCGTGATCGGTGCGATCACCCATGTATCGCAGCCGTCGAAGACCGTGCCGGGCGTATCGGCCGTTGCCGAAAATCGTGTACCGGAAACATCGAAGCAGGAGTACGTGGCACAGATCACGGGCATGGTCGGTTGCCGGTGGTCCGGCGGCATGTCGCCTCTGGTCGCGAAGGGACGCATCGAGCTTGGCCGGCGATTCGCGCTGCGTGCCGGTTTGATCGAGATCACCTACGACTCGGGCGCCAAAACCGTCTTGCAGGGACCGGTGACCTACGAGGTGGATTCGAAGAATGGCGGATTCCTGGCCGTCGGCAAGATGACCGGTAAGGTAGTCGGCAAGAACGGCGAGCGTTTCGCGGTCCGGACGCCGACCGCCATTGTGACGGATCTTGGCACGGAGTTCGGCATCGACGTCGATGCGAACGGCACGACGACCTCGCATGTGTTCCAGGGGTTGGTCGAGGTACAAGTGGCTGGACTCAACCATCGCGGAGAGACTCGCCATTTGCATCAAGACGAGACCATCGTTGTCGAGAAGAAGTCCGGCACGCAGGATCCGGTCTTTGTCGACCAGAAAATCGATCCGAACATCTTCGTCCGCGTCGATCAGCCTCCGCCGTCGAATCGTGCGACGATTTTGCCGATCCGGCAACGATGGCTTTCGCACACGGAACGCTTAAAGCAAGACCCGGCCTTGGTCGCCTATTACACATTTGAGTCGGTCCGGAAAGACAATCCGTCGGTTCTACCAAACCTCTCGGCGGCAGGCCGCGCCCTCGACGCCCAGATTCACGGCGCCGAGTGGGTGCTGGGACGTCTGCCGGGCAAATATGCACTGTTGTTCCATGGCCCCGGCTCAGGCGACAAGGTGGTCTTGCCCGAGCCGGACCGATTCAACTTCAAGGGGCCGTTTTCCTTGGCCGTTTGGTTCCGCGTGGTCGATTTCGGTGGGGCTCATGAGGGCCTGATTACCAAAGGCGACCATGCCTGGCGATTCCAACAGGAGTCGGAGCACAACGAGCTGACGTTTGGGTCGAACTATGGCGAGACGCTGGAAAACGGCACGCCCGGCAAGACGGCCGTCAACGATCGGCAATGGCACTTGGGCGTCATTGTCTACGAACCGGTCGGAAACACAGCTCAGAAACGATTGTATGTCGATGGCCAGCTCGACGCATCCAGCGAAACGCCGGCGCCGCTGAATCCGACCGACGCCCCTGTGTGGATTGGATCGAACAGTGAGCGGGAGGATCGGGAACTTCAGGGCTGGATCGACGAGGTGGCGATTTTTAGCCGCGCCCTGTCGGCCGGCGACGTCCAAGCGATGTACGAGGCGGGCTGTCCCGCCAACGAGCAGAAACGCAAATCGGAATAGAGACCGAGGCGAAATCGTGTGGTATGAGTCCGGTGCATAAGTCCGGAATCGGCGGCGCGTGACCGTCGACCTTATGGCCGGATAACGGTGTTTTCCTAATCACGGAGATTATGTCATGAGAAAAAGTCTTTTTGTCGCGACGGTTGTCGGTGTGGTTTTTGCCGCGAATCTTGTCCATGCGGACCTTGTCGGCACGTATGTTGAAGCGACAACGTCGAACACCGACAACGCATTGAGCCCCGGTTCGGCATGGGGGACTCCCGATGACAACGGTGGAGACGGACTCTGGCAGGTCTATCAAGGATGGCCGAATAGCAGCCACCAAAGCTACGAGGTCTATTACGACGGCAACCACATGACGGCCTATCATGAGACCGAGAGTGCGCCGATGCTGGCCACGACGATTAGCGGTCTCACGCCCGGCGGATCCTATGCGATTCGCCTGTTGTTCGGAAGCCACACGGATGTGGGCAATCAAATCCAAGGCGGATTATCCTCGAGTGCGCTGACATTGTACAACCACAACAACTCCGCTATTTCCGACGCTGGTGTGTTGAACTTCGAGGACGGAGTGGTCAACCGTTATCAAGCCTTGTTGGGAACGGCCGTTGCCAACGCGTCCGGCCAAGTGACGGCCTATATCGCGAGCGCTCCGGACATGAAAGACGGAGGCCAGTTCTATGGGCGTGTCATGTATGACGGCCTCTCCTATCAGGCCGTGCCGGAACCAACTGGAATGGCTATGGTCGTTAGTGTTGTGTTCGGCCTGTTGGCGTATGCGTGGAGGAAGCGTAAGTAGCACGACCCTTCCCTCTCCCGGCGGACGAGGGAATGTGTTGGGTGGCGGATGGTGGAGGCGAAAAGCGTCGCTCCACCATCCGCCCTTCCCGCACACGCGGCGTCGCGCCGTGCAACGGCCGAAGCGGTGAAACGCCGTTTCCAGAAAAAGGTATAGTTCCCATCAGGGAGAAGTCGCATGATGTCTGGTTCACCATTCACGATTCGCCATCCAAGACGAGCCTTTACCTTGGTGGAGTTATTGGTCGTCATTACGATCATCGGCATCTTGATCGCCTTGTTGCTTCCTGCCGTTCAAGCTGCCCGGGAAGCCGCGCGGCGGATGCAATGCAGCAACAATATGAAGCAAACCATGTTGGCAGTGCATCTCTACCATGAAGCAAAGGGCGTTTTTCCGGTGGGCGTGTCCGCCACGGCATCCAATGGCGCGTTTGCCACGTGGATGGACTACCTTCTGCCCTATCTTGAAAAAGAGAGTCTGCTTGGACTTTTGGACACGAATCTGAATTACGCTGTACCCTACTTCACGGATACGGAAAACAAAATCGTCTTCCGCACTACCATCAATACGTATTGCTGTCCGTCGGACCAAACGGAGCGTGAAGGCCGAATTGACAAGAAGGAAAATCCGTCGGACTACACCGGTTTTTCCCGTTCCAACATTGTCGGCTGCTTCAACCCCGACCGCGGCGTTCGAGAATTTGAAAACGACGCATCCTACAAAAAATCACTCTTCCGTTTTGATGTGGCAAGATCGACGGCCAATGTGACGGATGGCACGTCTAACACCGTCGCAATCTCCGAGATGATCTGCGGAGCCAATCCCTCGGATGTCCGCGGTTTATGGTGGTACGACATGGGCTGCCATTACGAACACAAATACAATCCCAACTCGCGCTCGGACACAATGGCGAGTTGGTTCGCCAGTATGGGCTACTGTCTCTCCGACACGAACGGCGGCAAGGTCTATTGCGATTATGGCGCCCCGGGCTGGAATGAAACGACCTTTGCCGCCAGCAGTTATCACCCTGGCGGCGTCAATGTTGGCTTTGTCGACGGCAGCATCCGATTCGCCAGCAGTACGATAAAAAACCTGATTTGGCAGGCACTCGGAAGCATCGACGGCGGCGGCAAAAACACCGAGGAAACGAGCCCCGATTTATGAGAGAGCTTTCAGCGATCAGCCATCCGCCGTCAGTTCATTGAAAAATGGGTTCAAAGGCGATGGCACAGAGCCTGCATAGGATGCCAACAATGCTTCATGTCTTTCGGTGGTCGGTTCTTATTGCGTTTCTGTCTTGCATCGGTTGCGATTCCCGGCCGGCAAACGTTGCCGTCCAAGGAATCGTAAGTTACCAAGGGAAAGAAATCGCGTGGGGAAAGAT
>JAEWUR010000058.1 GCA_023397045.1 Planctomycetota bacterium | reverse complement strand
GTGGGCATTGCTCGCGTAGAGCAGCGAATCGCGGATCTGGCCATCCACATCGCCGTTGCTGCCGAAGGACATTGGGCTGTAATAATTGGTCAATCCGGCGGCATCGACCAACTTTTGAATTGCCCGATTCGAGATATCTGATCCCCAATAGAACGCCCATTCGGACGAGTCCGGCCCATAACCGTCGTACATTCCGGTCAAGTCGCCGTCGTCGTCCATCACGACCTGAGATTGCCACTGCTGCAACGGCCACAGCAACGCTGACGCCGGATCGTAACTCGCGCTGTTCAGGCGAAAATGTCCCTGCAATTGTTGAAAACTGAAATTTCCCGTGGCGGGATCGTAGAGTTGATAGAGTTGCGCATACGAATCGGTCGATCCGCCACCATAGTTGTCTGCCGGCGTGGCCGAGGTGTAAAACCCCGAAACCACGAAATTGTCGGCGGCGTCGAAATCGATGGTCGGGATCCAGCCGGCGAAACCCTGCTGATCGACCAATTGCACGCCGTCGGCACCGTAGACTTTGAACCAACCGCCGGCGGTGCCGCCGTCGAGGTTCCAAAGGAAGTTCGCGTTGTTGTTCGTTTCGTTCCAGGCGATTACGATGACGCCGTCGTGCGACATCGCCACGTAGGGCGAGAAGTGGATGGTGGTCGTTTCGGCCGTGTTCACCCGGAACTCGCCGCCCAAGGGGTTGCCATCCCGGTCGTAGCGCTGGGCCATGATCGAGTTGAAATAGCTCAGGCCTTGCCCTTGGCTTTGCCAAGCGACGGTGAAGTTGCCGTCGCCGTCCATGCCGACGGACGGTTCGCTCTGCGCGTTGATCATGGTCGTATTGACCTGGAACTCGCCGCCGAGCGGTCGAGCGCCCTGGATGTAGGTATCCAGAACGCTGTCGTGGTTCATGTCGGCTTGGAACGGCACTGTCACCTTCGATGGGTTGGTTTCGACCAAAGTCGTCGCTTGTCCGCGAAGCGTGCCGAGGCGAACCGTGACTTCGGAGATCGAGGCGTCGGTCGAAGTCCAGGAAACGCGGAATTTGTAGGTGTTCGCCGAACTGCTCAGCACGCTGACGGAAACCGATGAGGGACCATAGCCGATCGACATCAGCGCGTTGCGAATTTCTCGAGCCACGGTGCTGGGGACGCTGCTGTCGAACAGGATATCGCCGGTCACTCCCTTGCCGGTGCTAAGCTGGAACGTGCCAACAACGGATCCGCCGCCGGTCGTGAAGGTAATGTCCTGGGCGAAGGTTTCATTGGTCCATGCGGTCGGTGAAAAGCGACGTGCGAAGATGTCGCTGACGCTGACCATGTTTTCCGCGTTCGGCACAAGGCTTTCCCACGAAATGACGAAGTCGCCGTCGGTGTCCATCGCCACTTGCGGATTTTTCTGGTCGTAATAGTCGGGCCGAATCGTCTGCGGATTGTCGACCTCCATCGAGTTGACCCGGAACACGTCGCTGCTCTGTTTGACGATCTCCACCTTGCTGCCCGGAACCACGACTTGGTTCGCGGCGCTGCTCGCGGAGGTCAAAACGACCAACTTCGGCTGCTGTAGCTTGCTCGCGTCGCCGGTGAACGTGACGTCGAACTCGGTGGCGCTGCGTGCCGTGACGGTGACGGTCGGCAAGCCCGTTCGCAAGTTGTCGGGCCAATTGTAGGGTCCAATGGTCGATCCGCCTGCGGAGACATTGGCGGGCGGTGGGAACAGCACCGGGGCGATCAGGTTGTCGGTGGTCGTCGCATTGTTGAACGCAAACGCGATGTTCTGCGCGGTCGTGTTCATGTTGGACGAAATCGGGATATTCATCGTGATGCCCGAGTTTCGCACCATCGTGACGTCGATCGAGGGCAGGAACCCGGACGTGAAGCTCTGGTTGGCCACACCTAGCAAGGATTGCTTGACGCCTCGCGACGCGTCGCCGTAGGTAATTTGATAGTTGCTGCCGTCGATCGCCTGGACAATCACGCCGTCGAAGACGGCGGCGTTCGCCGGATTGGCGGTATAAAGATCTCGGAGCGCTGTTTGGATCGCCTGCGCGCTGGCCGTCTGATCTGACTCGGAAAAGTCGATCAGCGCCGTGGTGAGACCGGCGTACGTTAACTGGAACGAGCCGGAGACACTCGATGCTCCGCCGAACGGCTGGGCGGCGGAGGTGATGGTGAGTTTCTGAATCGCGTTGCCGTTGTATTGCAGTTTGACGTACTGGGTCGGCGAACTCGATGAGGTTGGCAGCAGGGACGACCGCAACGTCACCCGCTGGACCGAATCGGTGTAATACCGGGCGTAGATGTTCATGTCGGTCATGTCTTCGCCCGTGTCGGGGTCGAGTACATGGCCGTTGACGGGGTTCACGAACAGGCTAGTGTCGGGATCGACGATGTAGGGCGTTCCATCGATGTCGGTTGTGGGAAGAATCAGGCCGGAATAGGCGTCGATCGCGTCGCCGGTCGAGGGATCGACGTAGTAGCCGGTGGTGTCGGTGACATAGTCGACGTTGTGCCAGGTGACGACGAAATCGCCGTTATTGTTGCTGGCCACCGCCTTGCCGGAGACCAAGGCCGAATCGAGCCAAAACGGGACCGTCGACGAATAGGTTCCCGAGGAGGGGATCTCGTTGATGGGCTCGGTGATCGAGCCTTGGTTGATCAGTCCTTCGTTGACGTTGACCGGGGAGACGCTCAGCAGTTGGCGTTCTTCCAACTGGTCGATCGTTAGACGGCGCGGTTTCCGTCCGTTCGTCGTTCGCCGCGGGGAGTTTGTGCCCACCAGCGAGTCCCAGATCCGTCCCCACGCCCCACTACGCTCACGACGATTCGCATTTCGCAACTTCGACATACGACCTTTTCCTCAAAAAAAGCTCTCTGCCGTTCCGGCAAAATCTATTCGCGTCGACCGAGAGGCCGCATCGACGCAACGAGCACTGTTCCTAAAAAACTGGAGCGGACCGGTCAACTAGCCGGTCGCAAAGAGTCGATCGAGACATCCCGACAAACAGCCCCTCTATTGCCGACTTTGCCCAAGCCGGCAAATTATCACTATCTATCCAGCGTAACGACTGGATCATTTGTGTCAAGGAAAAAGCCCTATAATCGCAACGCTTTACCCCCCGCCACAAGCGGGGAGCAATTCAAGGAATCGCATCGGGGCGGTAAGATTTCGGCTTTTTTTCGCATGCCACGGTTTCGCGAGGCGTTGCGTTGCCAAAAACGGGAGGAATCTGCTAGAATGGGGGGGCGGTTCTTGCCCCCAAGCAACGCATCCACGAACCAACCGACCGAGAAACCGAGAGAATCATTGATGGAAGCCGTCTTGGCCGCCCTGATGGGCATCGTGGAAGGGCTGACCGAGTTCCTGCCGATCTCGTCGACCGGGCATCTGATTCTGGTCGGGCATTTTTCCGGATTCGACGCCCTGGTGGGCAAGGACGTGGCCACGGCGTTCGATATCGTCATCCAGCTTGGGGCGATTCTGGCCGTCGTGGCGGCCTATCCGGGCCGATTCGTCGGCCTCTTGCATTTCGACGACAATCGGGGGCTTACGGGTCTGCGAGGAATCGGCTTGTTGATGATTACGTCGATCCCCGCGTCGGTTGCGGGTCTGCTATTCCACGGGGTGATCCGCGACAGGTTGTTCAATCCGATCACCGTGGCGGCGGCACTGGCCGCCGGGGCGGTCTGGATCTTGCTGGTCGAGCGATTCCGCCCTCGCCCTCGGGTGGAAGGCGTCGACCTGCTCACCTGGAAGGACGCGTTGACGATCGGCCTGTTTCAATGCTTGTCGCTATGGCCCGGGATGTCGCGGTCGGCGTCGACGATTCTCGGGGGCATGATGACGGGCGTTGAACGGAAGACGGCGACGGAGTATTCGTTTTTCGCGGCGGTGCCGATCATGGTGGCTGCAACGTCTTACGAGTTCTACAAGAATTTCGCGATATTTCAGGCGGCGCAGCTCAAGATTCTGGCGATTGGATTCGTCGTCTCGTTCATTTTCGCATGGCTGGCGGTGAAGTTCTTCATTCATTTCCTGGGCCGCCATACGCTGGTTCCGTTCGGCTGGTATCGCCTTGCGTTGGCCGCCGTGGCGATGGTGTTGGCGGTTCGCGGTTTCTGAGCCATCGACGCATCGCACCCTATTCTCGCATCGTTTGTCGCGCTCCCCCTTTCCCCGCTACGACGCTTCTGCGATAATTCAGGATTTCCCACGACGCCCCAAGCCTGCGAAGGGGTTTTCGTGAAAATGTTGGTTCCTTGGAGTGTGGCATGTTCAAAAATCTAAATTCTTCTTCGATTGGCATCTCCGGACATCAAAGTGAAATCATCGAGTTGACGCTGACCTATGGATTTGCGGGTCTCGACGTGAACATCGTCGAGTTTGCGGCGGCTGCGCACGCCAAGGGCATGTCGTATGCGAAGCGATATTTGGCGAGTTCGAAGCTCGAAATCGGTTCGTTTGTTTTGCCGATCACGTGGGACGCGGAGGACGGCGTTTTTCAGCAGGAGCTTAAGAAACTGCCCGAATTCACGCAATGTGCGGCCGAATTGGGTTGCACGCGAGCCACGTCGATCTTGTCGCCGGCGGGCGATACTCGGCCGTATCACGAGAATTTCGAACTCCATCGCCGCCGCATTGGGGAGGTCTGCGCCGTTTTGAACGAGTCGGGCATTCGGCTGGCCGTCGGTTTTCGAGCGGCGGAGCGATATCGCCGCGATCGGGCGTTCCAGTTCATTCACGATCTCGATGCGTTGGTCATGCTGCTTGGCATGGCGGCTGCGTCGAATCTGGGGTTGCTGCTCGATACGTGGGAAGTTGTGGCGGCGGGCGGGTCGGCCGAGAGCCTCCGGAAGCTGGCGTCGGACCAGATCGTGGCCGTGCAGGTAGCCGAGATGCCCTCCGATGTGGCGACGGCCGACCTGGACGACAAGTTCCGTTTGCTGCCCGGCGTCGAGAATGGCCGTGTCGATGTTGCTGCATTTGTTTCGCTTCTCAAGGAGGTGGGCTATCAAGGTCCGGTCACGGTCAAGGCGTCGCGTGACGCCTTTGCCAACCACAATCGCGAGTCGGTCGTTAAACAAACTGCCGAGGCGCTGGGGAAAGTTTGGTGAGGAGCGGATGGAGGATGGAGGATGATGGTGGCGATTGGATTGTTAGGTTTCACTATCCACTAACCACTAACCACTAACCACTCCCA
>JAEWUR010000033.1 GCA_023397045.1 Planctomycetota bacterium | reverse complement strand
AAGTGCCATCGAGTGAGATCACCGAGGTTGGTCTGGGCGATGCCGATTCCGCGGCAGCCCCCTGAGCGAACAAAAACAGGCAAAACAGCGAAAAACCCATGGGAAGCGTCGTTTTCATGGCGGGATTCCTTGGCGTGGAATTGGGTGGAGGGAGGCAAAAAAGAGACCATCGCGTGCCAAACGGCAGATCGTGTGGTCATATATTATGACAAATTGGCCGCCATGTCAATCGCCCCCGTTTTGGTAGTGCCCTGGCGACGGGTTGCTGAAAAAGTACGTGTATTGGCGAGATTCACGTTGCGTGCCGACTATTGAATCTGAGTGCATTGTTGCGGGTGACACGCAGCATCACCTAAGATGCAACCTCTATGGAACTACTACAGTTGGAAAGATCATCGAGACATGATAGTATCGAAAATACTGTAGCCAAATGGATTTCATGCAGAAAACGTCAATCCCAAACCGACTTGACATATGTCAATCGTCCTGTTATAGTTCAGTGTTCCGCCAGCAATGGCAGGCTGCTGAACGTCTCCCAGGAGGTGAAAAACGCCACCTCTGAGGGATGAGTGCGTTCTGCAGATGTTTCGGACAGCTTTCAAGGAAGCGAATAGCGGTGGCGTTGCCTGGAAGAGGGTCCCAGAAGATTGGGTCTTAAAAAACCTGTCCGGCGTCACGGTCAGATATGTAAACGAGTTGATTCTGGACCATATAACTGATGAAAAGAGAATTAACGAAGTAGACGAGGTCAGGGAGGATTGGAAGCATTGCAAGAAACACTATGATTTCATTATTTCCGTCGACGGAAGGGATGTCTATGTCGAGACAACCATAGTTGGCTCCAAGATGGGACCGATTGTCACTGTGGTAAGCGCTCACGACCCCTGAGTATGACAATGACACACGATATTGATTGCGGAACCCGCCCGTTTCCCCGCCCTTGTCCAGAATGTGGTCAGATTGAAGTTTGGCCCGCAACGATCGCACACGAAACAGACGTCAAGCACGACGGAAGTCTTTATCACCTCCAGATCCCGTGCCTTGGCGTCACGAAATGTAAAAAGTGCGATGAGGTCTATTTCGTAACTGAAACGCACGATCAGATTTCCCAAGCACTTCGCGATGAGTTGGGCCTCTTGTCGCCGAGGGAGATTCGATCCTATTTGAATCGATTCAATTGGAGTCAAAAGGAGTTTGCGGAACACTTGGGCACAACTCCGGAAACCGTGTCTCGGTGGCTTTCCGGATCGCGCATACAGTCTCGCGTGATGGACAAGTGCATGCGCAACCTGTTTGAACTCGAAAGCCTGAAACGCGAATCAGCGGTGGCAGCCGGCAGCCCTGTTGTTCAGGGAGGGGTGTTCACTCCCAAGTACCCATGCGAACCGACTTAAGGAAGTAAGGTCAGTCTAGGGAAAAGGACGGGCAGTTGCTGGACGCTAATCGTCGCTGAAATGCGCAGTCAGCTTAGATCGTGTGTTCTCGTGCCACTTCCGGCCGCCTATCGCTGCCAGGCGTCGTAGAGTCGAAGCCGGGCGTGCGGCATCGTGTCGGAGCCGGGAACCGGTACGACTTCGGGCACCGGCAAATGACGGAGCAGCCAATCGGTCTGGCGGCTCGCCGGCACTTGGACCGCACTTTGCGGCACCAACATCCGAACCAACGCGACCGTCGGCAACGTTCGTTGCAGCGATTGGGCCAACAGACACCGGCCGTCGGCGCTAAGGATCGTGCCCGGCTCGGCAACCTTGCACCGTCCCGAGAGATGAAGCCCGTCAGGATCGAGCGTGGCGGAGAACGCCAATTGGTCGAAGGGTACGATTTCATCGTCCGTCGGCGGAGCAGCGCCCTGCACAAGCCCCAATCGGTCGACGGCGGCGCTCAACAGCGATCGTGCGATCGATCCCGGCCCGGCAAAGACGATCGCGCCGCCCGATTCGAGCCGGCCGCGATTGAATCGGGCCGATTGGACCGTCATCTCGCCCGTGCCGACGAATCGGTGTGGGAAATGATCGCTAATCAGACGACCGAAATCGACGTCGACCAGTTGGCCCGTGACTTCACCCTGCCAGCCATCGGGCGTTTCGCTCGACCAGAGGTAACCGCGGAAACGGCAGCGGGGGCCCAATGGCTTCAACAGGTCCACGCCCATGGCCAACACCGAACATGGTAGCTCGCCGTCGCCGGTATACAGTTCAAACCGCGTCGTTGGCGGCGTGGATTGGCGATCGCGGCCAATGCGCACCCGGGCAGGCTCGGGCGTGTCAGCCCCAACCAGCCGGAAATCGATCTGGGCATGCGTCCCGCCCGACACATCCTGCAACGATGCCTTGACCTCGGTCAACGTCTGAGAGTTTCGCGGCGCGTTGAGCGTGAGTTCCGGCGTCGAAAACGCCACATCCGATGGCAACGGCCCGCTCACGCCTTTCAGAACTCGCTGTAAACATTGCCATATCCGGTCCAACCCATCGGCTTCCACTTCCGGCTGCGATGCCGTCATCGTCAGCTCGCAGCGTGATTCGCCCTTGGCATCCGATTGCCGCCGGCGCGAAACTTCGAGCAGTCGGCAGCGGAAGATCGGTCGGCCGGTTTCCGGATCGCCGACCTCGACCTCTTCATAGAGCACGATTCCCGGCCGGACATATTGAAGCCCGCCCAGCTTGACGCGCAGCCCCAAGCGTTGGCTCAGCGCGGCGGCCTCGGACGACACGCGGCCGGGCAGATGTTGATCGATGCACCACGCAACAATCAACATCGTCGGCAGCACGCCAAGAATCAGGAAAGCGGCGACGCCCAAGCGCCGCCGTGTCGCATCATGTAATCGGAACATCCTTGTTCACCAAACGGATCGCGATTCAAGTCCCCTCTTCCTCGACCAATCTTCGGTCGGCGCCCCGAGGGTTAGGATAAGGGCCTCTCGCCACAACACCAATTCTCACTCTGGGTGGCCCTGATAGCTCGGCTATCAGGG
>JAEWUR010000693.1 GCA_023397045.1 Planctomycetota bacterium | reverse complement strand
CTGGGGACGCCCGGCGGTGAGCGTGGCTGGACGCTTTCGGGCTGGACCATTGACGGCGAATACCTCGGCGAAACGTGGCGTGCCAGTTTCGATCAGCCGGGGATCATCTCTCGCGATGACTTCGAAGACAAGGGCTATCGATGGCTCATTGTGCGAATGACGGACGGGCCGGCCGGATCGCGCAAAGTGATCGCCATTAACGGGCAAGAGATCGGCCAGTTCCTGCGCACGGGGCCATCAAGCAGCGAGAAGAAGGAATGGTGGGTAACGCGAAATTATCCGATTCCGGAGGGGCTGCTGAAAAACGGACACCTCGAAATTCGCTTCACCGAGCCGGGAATCGCCATTAGCGACGTCGTCTTAGCCGTCGAGCGACGGCCCGATAACTAGTCGTCATCAGGAATTGTGCAGCATGACAAACGGCAACACGCTCATGGAATCGGAATCGCCCGACCCAGCGCAATCACGGGTGCGTTATTTGTATCTGGTTGTACTCGTCGCAGCGGTTGGGGGATTCCTCTTCGGTTATGATTTGTCGCTGATCTCGGGCGCCATCATTTTTCTGAAAGCCGAGTTCGAATTGACGCCGTTCTGGATGGGCGCGGTCGCCGGCAGCGCGATCCTCGGTTGCGCTGCCGGCCCGCTGGCCGGCGTCTGGCTGGCCGACACGCTCGGGAGAAAACGCACACTGATGCTCTCATCGCTGCTGTTCCTCGGATCGACCATCGGGTGCGCATTGGCGGGAAGCATCGCGGAACTAAGCGTATGGCGATTCATCGGCGGCATGGGCGTCGGTCTGGCCTCGACCGTCTCGCCCATGTACATCGCCGAAATCGCACCGGCCCATCTGCGCGGCCGGCTGGTCGTGGTGAACCAGTTGGCCATTGTCATCGGCCTGTCGATGTCGGTTTTCATCACGTACTTGCTCTCCTTTGGCGGACATTGGCGCTGGATGTTCGCCACGCAAGGCGTGCCGGTGATGTGCCTGATGATCGGACTTCTCTTCGTGCCGGAGAGTCCTCGGTGGCTGGCAATCGGGGGCAAGTTTGTTGACTCGCTTCGCGTCCTGGCTCGCATCAACGGAAACGCTCAAGCCGAACGGGAGTTGCGCGACATTCGGGCGGAACTGGGCGTCGAAACCGGCGGACTTGGCGAGTTGTTTCGCCCAGGGATCCGCACGGCAGTGGCCATCGGAATCGCGCTGATGGTCTTCTCGCAGATCAATGGCGTCAACATGATTTTGTTGTACACGCCGACGCTTTTCATGGAGGCCGGCATCACCTCGGCCCCCGATGCCATCCTGAATAGCGTCTACATCGACGGTTGGATCACGCTCTGCACCGTCATTGCCTTCTGGTTGACGCGCACGTTCAGCCGGCGTTCGATTCTGATCGCAGGCACCCTCGGAATGGCCGTGGGACACTTCCTGATGTTTCTAGGATTCACGTTCGGTATGCCGACGGGATTGACGCTCCTGGCCATGTTGGTGCCGACCGGGGCGTTCACGCTGAGTCTGGCGCCGCTCAGTTGGGTCGTCTTGTCCGAGATTTTTCCGAATCGGATTCGCGGGAAAGCGATGTCGCTGGCCACATGCGCGATGTTCGCCTCCTCGTACGCGACGGTCAACGTCTTTCCGATGGTGCTCGATACGTTCAAGGAGCGATTCGGCAATCCCGGGGGAACGTTCCTCATCTTCCTTGCCATCTGCACGAGCTGCGCTTTCTTCGTCTGGCGATTTGTGCCGGAGACGAAGGACAAAAGCCTGGAAGAAATCAGCGCCTACTGGTTGCGGGCTCCGCAGCGACCTGTTGAAGGAGTCGATTCCAGCGAAAGCTGAGGGCGACTGCGGTTCAGCTAACGCATTGACGGCCAACGTCTTGTTATGCTGAAGCATGACCTACCAGCGTCCTGTTATGCTGAAGCATAACCTACAGATTGTCGGTATTTCAGCCCGCGCAAACACGATCAGAACACGATCTGCGCGACCTGTGTGGGTCACTCCGAGAACTCAGCCTTGCGCAGCCTGACGAGCTGCGCATGACTGTCGTCGGGAATATGGCCGTTTTCAACGTCGATGGGCACGTTGATGGTAAGCGCGCCACCAACCGACTTGATCGACCGGACGAACTTGAACAACTCCCGATCGCTGTAATGGCAGAACTGGTCCGGAATCGCCGGATTGAACGTCAAATCGATCGGAAGCAGGCCGTGCCACTGTATTCCGTCGATGGTCGGCCCATCGGGCAAGTAAAACTGCGGCTGACGATCGGGCGTTCGCAGCTTTCTGTCGGGCGACAGGACGACGTTTTCGGGCGGCCAAAGAAAATCGCGGCGGATCTTGCCGTCCTCCAGAAGGTGAATTTCGCCGGCGTGATAGTCGCTTAGCTTGCAGATCGGGTTGACGGACTCGCCGGTGCAGAATTCGGCGCCGCTAAACGCCACGGCCGCATTCGGGTTTCCGGCCCGAACGGCGGCCAACCATTGTTCCCAATACTCGTCGGGATGCGGAGTGCACGCGTCGAACCACCAGCCATCATGCAAGTCGCCCAGTTTCACCGAATATTGCCGAAGGAACTCGCAATAGCGGTCGAAATAACCGGGGGCATCGGCCCGGAGCGGTTCACGCAACGGAAGCGATCCGTCCTGCTCGCACGGAAAATAGACGATGAGTCGTTTGTCGATCGCATGCAGACGCGTGGCAATCTCCAGAAGCAGATCGCGGCGCGACGTGTGGCCAGGCGACGCGGCGTCGAGCATTTCGCTGGGGCTGCAAAGGTATCCCGTAGTCTGTCCCAGCGTAAAAATCAGCCAGTCGGCGCCGGTTTCTTCAAACTGCCGGATGAAGCCGTCCAGGTCGAACTGGTCGACGACGCGGTTGAGATCGGCCGTTTTTTCCTCGGGAGTATCGCCCTTGGGTCGGATAAGGTAATGGACCATGACGCCGTAGGTTCCCTCGGCCATCCATGCGGCACGATTCCGCGTGGCATCGGACGGCGCGCCTTCGTCGCTCGTCGCAATGGATGGAGCCGTCAGGAAAAACAAAATCAGCAGAGCGATATACAGCGTGGGGCGTTGCATGAAAACTCTCCCAAGGTGGGCAGGCGGAGGAAAAAGGCGGGAATCATTTTTCGAGGCAGGTTTTTTGGGGCATGACCTCGGCGGCACGCATTATTATACCAATTCTCTGAGAAACCGCAACCGCCAGGCAGTCCCAGCGACGTGGCAAGGCAATCGTCTCGTTTTTGCCTAGGGCCTGCGCTCGACGCCGATGATTGCCGCTTCGGCGCATCCGTTCTCGATGTACGAACGCTCGAACAAATAGCACACCCCATAGGAACTCGACACCAACAGGTCGTCGTCGCCGTCTCCGTTCCAGTCGACCACGTAAGGGTTAGGGTACGGCATGTATTGGCGGACTAGCTCTCGATCGCGCTGAAAGCGTTGTTCGGTTCCCTGGCCGACATTGCGATACAACCAGATGCTTTCCTGCAAGGGCAGAATGATGTCGACTCGGCCGTCGCGGTCCCAATCGGCCACGGCGATCATCGCCCGTTCGTCGCTTTCGTGCAACACTTTGACGCCGGCGGCGAAAACCGGATCGTCCTTGGTACCGGCGTTTTCGAAATAGGTGACATCTCCATAGGCGTCGGAGACCATCAGATCGAGAATGCCATCGCCATTGAAATCGGCGACCTTAGGGCAAGAGCGATCGCCCGAATGCGTGGCGAAATCGGTGGCCACGTCGCCTTCCTTGTATCGGCCGACCTTGACGAAGCCGCCTTCGTTCAATCGAAG
>JAEWUR010000667.1 GCA_023397045.1 Planctomycetota bacterium | reverse complement strand
CAAGGGAAAGAAACCGCGTGGGGAAAGATCGATTTCATCCCTACGGAAAACACGGCCGGGGCCTCGGCTTGCTCCCCGATCACGAACGGACTTTATGAAATTCCCGAGAAATGGGGGCTTCTTCCCGACGGCGTTTATGAAGTGCGTATTGTTGCATTTCAGAAGACCGGTCGGCTGGACCAATCGCGGACGGAAATCGGTAGTACGCCGGGCGAGACTGCGAGCAATTATATCCCCGCCAACTACAACACCCAATCCACGCTGACGATCCGCGTTGCCGATCTGCCCAACAAGAATAAGATCGATTTTCATCTGCCGATCAACGAATAGCCAAGCCATTCCACCGTTCCAGCAACTCTCAAGCATCATCATGAAAACTCGCCACGCCTGCTTTGCTTTCTGCATCGGACTTGCTCTTGCATCCACCTCTCTTGCCCAACAAGCCAGCAGTTTCGACCTGCCTTCGCTGTTGACATTCGGCGACGGTACGGCGGTAACGACGCCCGAACAGTGGACGCAACGTCGAACGGAGGTGCTCAACCTCGTGGAAGACACGTTCATCGGAACGCTTCCCACGCAAACGCCGAACATTGTCGGCACGCAGGTTCTCAGTTCCACGGTGGCGGCCGACGGCTCAACGCGGCAAAACATCCGCTTGACGTTTGATACGCCGAACCACGCCTCGTTCGACATGTGGGTTTGGACGCCGCAGGGCAACGAACCGCATCCCTTGCTGATGCTGGCTCCACGCTACTATCAGATCGGCTGGGCCGAGACGGCACTGAGCCGGGGATACTCCGTGTGCCTCTACCCCGGGATCGACAGCAACCACAGCGAGGCGGCCTATCCTGGCTACCAAAACGTCTGGCAAACGTTCCAAAACGAATATCCCAACGCCACCTGGAGCGAGATCGCCACGAAGGCGTGGATTGCGGGACGTGCGCTTGACTATGTGCTCGATCCGAACTCCGGATGCAACGTCAATTCCGACGATATCGCCATCATCGGCCACTCGCGTTACGGAAAACAGTCGCTCGTGGCCGGGGCGATCGATCCGAGGTTCACGGCCGTTGTTGCCCGAAGCGCCGGCTCGCCCGGTTCGGCGCCCTATCGTTTTGCCTCAAGGGCCACGTTCGGCGAAGCGCCCGCCGATTTCCCTGGCGATTGGTTCAAGTCGAGCGTTCGCTCGTACACCGGCCGAGAGAATGAATTGCCGATCGACGCCCACGCCTGGGCCGCGCTGATCGCGCCGCGCAATTTGCTGATGGACACCGCCTACTATGACGACGGCGATTCGACCTATGCCGTCGAGCGCGGCTACTATGAATCGAGCAAGGTCTACAATCTGTTGGGCGTCGAGGACCATTATCGCGTGGCCTATCGCGACGGCTGGCACGATCCGATTACGCAGCCGCAGGTCGACCGGAACATCGACTGGCTCGACGCCTCGTTTGGACGGGGTACGGCAACGAAGAACCAGTTTCCGCAGGAATACATTCACAAGTTCGATTGGAACGCTTGGCAGGCGAAGCTCAGCCCGCAACAGAAGCAGAATCCCTTCCCAAACATCACGCCAGCGAACAATGCTGACCGCAAGGCCCGCATTCAATGGTCGCTGGGAACGGCTCCGGCCAAGACGCCGTTTGCCGGCCAGCGGACGTTTTACACGGCCGCGCAGTCGGAACAGATCGGACATGACCGCTGGGCCGCCCCCGGCACCACGCGCGTCGCGGTGAACTTCGGCAACGACATCAAGGGCAATATCTATTACAATAGCAGCCGCACCGACCCGGCCCCGGTGGTGATTTGGCTCCATCCTTACTCGTACTCCACCGGTTACAACGAGGGCTATGGCGTTGAGAGCACCACGATCTATCATCGACTTGCGCAAGAAGGCTACACGGTGCTCTGTTTCGATCAGGTCGGTTTCGGTCAGCGATTGCTCGAAGGTCGCGATTTCTACGAGAACAGTCCGGAGTGGTCGAAACTGGGCCGGATGATCGAGGACGTGCGTGCGGCGGTCGATTTTCTGGTCGACGGCGACGGCGCGGTCCAGGGAACGATGCCCAACATCGACCGCAATCAGATCCACCTGCTCGGATACTCGCTCGGGGGCATGGTTGGGCTCTACAGCGCCGCGTTCGATTCGCGCATTAAGAGCGTCGCCTCTTTCGACGGGTTTACGCCGATGCGTACCAATACGGACGGCGAGTCGACCGGCGGCCTCGACGAGCTCTGGCTCTGGAACTCATTGCAGCCGATGCTCGGTCTGTTCGACGGCCGCGAGGGCGAACTGCCCTACGATTTCGAGGATGTTCTGGCGTTGGTCGCGCCGCGGCCAACGCTGATCTACAGCCCGACCGGCGATCGTTACGCCGATTTCAGCGACATCACGGCGTGCATGAACGCCTCGCAGACCTTTTGGAGTCAATCCGGCCACGGCGACAACCTGACGTGGCTTGCCCCGAACGACTACAACCGCTTCCAGACGGCACAACAAGACGCCTACATTCAGTGGTTGAGCACTGCGGTCGAGACGCCGGAGCCAAGTTCCACGTCCTTGGTCATCACGGGCCTCCTGGGGGCAATCGGGTATGTCTGCAAAAGCAAAGGTTATTGGAGCTCTCGGGCGATCCGTGTCATTTCTGGTCCGGCGGAACAATCGTCGCACCTCCTTGACCGGAAGCGATGAGCCATTGACCAACGAAATAGGTCGTCATGACAAAAAGCGGGCCGCCGGTGAAGTCGTGGAAGTAACGGAGGATTCCGATCGTCGAATCGGAGATCAGCAATGACGTTGCCCCGACGGCGGCCGCCGCGGCGCCCACGCCCCCGACAGACAGACTCCGGGTGATTGCCTGGGCCGCAACCGAGGTAATCGCTAGACTGTAGAAACACACCGGCACAACGTGTTGGACCGGAATGTTCTTCCAACAGACGGCCAGCACCGCAGCGGTGGTGCATCCGAGGACGGTGAATGGCCACAATCGTTTGGCGAACCGAACGCCCGTGGTAAAGGCCGTCAGATAGGCCACATTGGCGAGAAAAAAGCCCAAGACGCCCTTCACGAACTCGCCGACGTCAAGATAATAACCTCCGACCAAGGAGAATGCCAACGCGGTGAAGATGCTCCATCGATAGCGCCGCGATTCGGCAGACCGCGCTGTCGCCGCTACGATCATCAGCAGAACCGTTGGCGCGGCCTGCACCACCAGTTGCATGACGCGATTGCCGCACGGCGACACATACGGGACGGCAAGCGTCGTCGCCACGACGGCGGCGATCATCGTGTGCCGTATCCAGAAAGATGCGTTCATGGGCCCTTCTCATTGACGTTTATCGTGACGGGCCAAAAACGTTGTTTCAAAGGGAGCAACGGAAAATGTTTGCCGACCTTTTGGCCTCTCACGTTTTCAACACCTTTCCGACGGCGTCGAAGACCATTTCAACCGAAAGGTCGTTCATGCACCGGTGATGCTTCAAAGGGCAAACCCGTTTGTGGCAGCCGATGCAATCGAGGTCGAGTATCAGG
>JAEWUR010000354.1 GCA_023397045.1 Planctomycetota bacterium | reverse complement strand
GGTCAGGCGAATGCCCGCATCGTTGAGAATGGTTTGGTAGGCCCTCTGATGGAGCCGATGCTGCCATCCAACGGTCTTAGCGAACTCAATAACTCCGATGACTACTTTCGCGCTGCGGGACAGTATGGTTGGAATGACAGAACGTTTAATCAGCATTATTTTGCGCCATGGCTATCTTGGACTGCAGACGACTCACTAAGTCGGGAAATCTATGATGATACATATCGATATGTGACGCCAAGCTTGAGAGGACAATGGAGCTTTTCAGAGACTTCAGAGAGCGCAACCATCGATTCATCGTCGTATCAGAACAACGGCATGATTTGGTGGGCAACGCGGGCCACAGGACTGGAAGGCGGCGCCCTATCGTTCGACGGAATCAACGACTACGTCTCGATTCCGGATGACGTCAGTCTCGACGTGACGGGTACGCTTACCCTCGAAGCTTGGATCAAGCCGACCAGTTTCCCGTCATCCTATGCATCCATTATCGGAAGAAATGCCTCCGGTCAACGGATGTTGCTGGGCAGCAACGGCTCGATACGGGTTGAGATGGGCGTGAACCAGCAGACCTCCGGAAGTGTTGTTGCCCTCAACCAGTGGAGCCACGTCGTTTACACGAGCAATGGCACAACAAGCTACATCTATGTCAACGGTGTTTTGGTCTCGACAGGCTCGGCAGGCGCTAATTTCAGTTCGACGGCGAACGTTGCGATCGCTCAAAGCAACGGCGGCTCATTCTTCACGGGGCGAATCGACGATGTACGCATCTATTCCAGAGTACTAACCTCCGATGAGATCGAGAGGAATCACGATACAGGCATGAGGGAAGCCGAACTTGTCTGCAATCTGGATTTTAATGAAGTCATAAACACGACCCCGGCAGGCTCACGAGTTTATGACACGACCCAGTATGGACACACTGGATCCGATGAGCATGGAGAAATCACCGAAGCGACTCGTTGTGCACTAGAAAACGGCGCCTTGGGCAACGCGATCTGGTTCAATGGATCGACTAGTTACGTGTCGTATCCCGATCGAGACGCCTTGGACGTGACAGGCGCGATCACCCTCGAGGCGTGGATCAAACCGACCAGCGTACCTCAAGCCTACGCGGCCATCGTGGACCGCAATGTTTCCGGTCAGCGGATGTTGCTGGGTAGCAACGGCTCGATACGGGTTGAGATGGGCACTGCTCAGCAAACCGCTGGGGGAGTTGTCGACTTCGACAGTTGGAACCATGTCGTTTACACCAGCAATGGCACAACAAGCTACATCTATGTCAATGGCGACTTGATTTCAACAGGCTCGGCAGGCGCCGATTTCAGCTCGGCCGAGGAAATCCGAATCGGCCGAGTATCAAGCATCTATCCGTTTGCAGGCATGATCGACAATGTGAAAATCTATTCGAGGGCATTGACCGCAACCGAAATTGATGTGAATTACGAAAAGGAATTGCCCGTGGATGACGACTATGCCGTCATCAATGTGGACTTCTCGGTAGAACCCACGGAACTGGCGTTGGGGTTCAACGGGGGGGGGAACCCGGGCCCGGGCGCTGTGGATGTTGCCAATGGCACGTGGAATGTCAATCTTTCTGCCGGTCAAACGTCGTCTTTTGCATGCCACACGCTTCCGGCAACGCTTTCCGGCAATACGGTGTCGGGCTATGCCGAGATTGCCTTCCTCGGGGGATCAACCAACTTCGATGATCGGACGATTGTGTTCATGTCGAGCGACACTGGCGACTATGCTTTCAGCGTGGCGTTTGTGCCCGGCGCCATCACGGGATACAAGACCGGCGCAGGTACTTACACGATTCCCGTTAGCAACAACGATGGCCGGTTCCACACCTACGGATGGAGCTTGAATCGAACCAGCAGGTCCTTGAGCCTTACCTTTGACGGCGCGCCTGTTGGAAGCAGCCAGGATGTGGCCGGCAACTGGGCTGATGCAGAGCTCCTTTACTTGGGCGATGGCACCGGCGGCAGCGTCCATGTCGATATATGGGACCGCTGGGTTTTGCAGGATAACGGCTCCACCATCAAGGACCTAACATACAAGGAATCGCCCACGACCTTGGGGTTCAGCGGGTGGGGGAACCCGGGCCCGGGCGAGATGACTGTTGCCAATGGCACGTGGAATGTCAGTCTTTCTGCCAGTCAAGCGGCGTACTTCGCGTGCAACACGGTTCCGGCGACGTTCACCGGCGATACGGTGTCAGGCTTTGCCAAGATTGCCTTTAATGGTGGATCGACCACTTTCGATGATCGGACGATTGTGTTCATGTCGAGCGGCGAAGAGGAGGATGGCTACGCTTTCAGCGTGGCGATTGTCCCCGGCGCCATCGAGGGATATAGGACCGGCGGAGGTACTTACTCGATTCCCGTTAGCAACAACGATGGCCAGTTCCACACCTATGGATGGAGCTTGAATCTAATAAGCAATACCGTGCATCTTACCTTTGACGGCTCGCCTCTTGAAAGCAATGTGAATGCGTCCGGCAACTGGGTAGGCGAAGACACCCTTTACTTTGGTGATACCGCAGGCGGCAGCGCCCATGCGGAGATATGGGACTCCTGGGTCTTGCATGGCGACATCGGCGGCGACTCCATGATGATGGCCACGACGCTTGAAAGCGTCGCGGTCAACAACGGCGCGACCCAACGGTCGAGCGTCACCAATCCAACCGTCACGCTCGACGGCAACATAGTGGTCGATTCTGACGCTGCAACTGTGGTCAATCAGACCAATGGCAACACCATCGCCACGTTGTTGTCTTCCATGCTGGTCAATGACAAGACAATCGTTACGGTCGGCTTCGGCGGCAACGCGCTTGCCGACGGCAACTACCTGCTGACGATCGACGGCGACAAGGTTTGCAGTCGTGCGACAGGCACGTGGCTAGACGGCGACGGCGTGGCCGGCGGACTTCATCGGTTCGGAAATCGGGCCAACGATGCCTTTTTCCGTCTCTACGGCGATGCGGACGGAGACCGCGACGTCGACGGACTCGATTTTGCTCAATTCCGCTCGACAATGGGCAAGAATACGGAATACATCGGCTTCCTATCCTATTTCGATGCGGACGAAGACGGCGACGTGAACGGCCTGGACTTTTCCGGCTTCCGATCGCGAATGGGAACGGCGCTGACGGCATAGTTCCAGCAAACACGCCACGGAGACACGGAACACGTAAAAATGGAACCACAGATGAACATCAATAAACACGGATCTGCAGACAACAATCATGGTTTGATTTTATTGCCTCGTCTCATCCGTGTTCATCCGCATTCATCTGAAGTTTTTCAACGATATTCCCGCGTCCTCTGTGTCTCCGTGGTGATTATTGCCACGTTTATGCTCGTCGGCGGTGCCGAGGCGGGCTATTGGTTCGTGTTCGACCAGTCGATCTTTGCCGTGGCGCCTACCCAGCCGATCACAATTCGCGTTTCTTTCAAAGAAACCGGGACGACTGTCTTTCGGGACGACGGTTTGATCAACGCAGGCGTGAAAATCCGTTTCGACGAATTACCGCAACCAATTCATCCGGCCAAGATTCTGACAACCGCCGATATCGCCAACATTTCGGACATCGAGTTGGAGTGGATCAAAGAAGCGTATCCCACCGAAGGTTATACCGGTCTATGGCTGGGCACGTTCGATTCGGTTTACGGCAACGAAACGTCCGTCGGCTCGGGTGTTTATCATATTCCACTGGGCGAGTTCATTTTCATGGCAGGGCCGTTGGCCAATGAAACGACGCACCTTCTGGTCACTGACGTCAACACGAATCTCGACAGCCCAGTGGGGCAATCCTATTGTTCATTGCCGGTCTGAGCTTGCTGGGATAAATTTGGAACAAAAGAAACCGATGATTGATCGCAGAGCATTTCGGGATGGTGAACGATTTGCCTGAGAAGGGCTCTCATAACAGGGGATCCTTTCCCCGCAGGCTTCAAGACCGTAATTCATAAAACACAGTGATGTCATTTTATGGTCCACCAATCACCAGCTCAGCATCCACGACGATCGATCTACTATTGGAAATGCGACCGCCCGGCGGCGTTTCATGGAACCGACGAAGAATTTGACCGGGAAAAGCGGAAAAACCAGTTGCAATCCGTTCTGCAAAACCACTTCGGCGGCAAAGCGATCGCATTGCGGCCGGCGGACGGACAGGGCAACCACATCACCTGGTTCGCAACGATCGACGGCGCAGACTCGTTTGTGCGAGTCGAGGATGGCCCGGAATGCGATGACTATATGGAAGTAGAATCGCGATTGTTGGAGGAAGTGCGGGCACTGGGCGTTCCATCGCCGCGGATCCATGCGATGGACGCCACTCGTCGGCAAGTGCCGTTTGCCTGGCAAATCATGGAAGTCGTCCCCTATCCCGATCTGAATCAACTTCACAAGGAAAGCCGGCTCGACCTGGCAAATGCCGCCAAGGATATCGGGGCTGCCGTGGCGCGGTGGCAGGACATACGTCCATGCGGTTTCGGTCCATTGGACCCCGACATGGTCCGTCGCGAAAGTCGACTGGAAGGCTTCCATCCACGCTATGAAGACTACTTCTTGCTCCATCTCGATCGGCATTTGCATTTTCTGATGGAGCGTGGCTTTCTGAAATCCGACGACATCGGCAGTATACGCGAAGAGATATTCCGGCATCGGTCCTTGCTGGTGTTGGAGGGCGGCTGCTTGGTCCACAAAGACCTTGCATTGTGGAACATTTTGGGCACGGACCAACGCATCATGGCGTTCATCGATTGGGACGACGCCATCTCGGGCGATCCCATGGACGATCTGTCCCTGCTGGGCTGTTTTTATGACGGACCAATCATTGCCTGCGCCCTCGCGGGCTATGCGGCTGTCCGACCTCTGCCGAACGATTATCGACGTCGGTTCTGGCTGCATCTTCTACGCAACATGATCGTCAAAGCAACCATTCGTGTCGGGGCAGGCTATTTTGAACGCACCGACCAGTTCTTCTTGATTGGCGCGGGCTGCTCCGGCGCCGATCTCAAAACTTTTTCCCAACAACGTCTTGCTGCCGCATTGCGCGGTTTAAGGGAAGATCGGCCTATGGAATCGCTATGAACACCCTCACATCAGACTCCCTGCGTGAACAGAAGCCGCGTCTAGGCACCTGGCTCTCCCTGGGTTCGCCCGTCATTGCCGAACTTGCCGGTCAGTGTGGATTGGACTGGCTGTTGTTCGACCTTGAACATGGATGCGGATCGGAAGCCACGCTATTGTCGAATCTTCAGGCCACGGCGGGCTCTCCCGTGGCCCGCATCGTGCGCGTCGGCGCCCCCCATGCGGATTTGATTTTGCGGGTGCTTGATTGGGGGGCGGACGGCATCATGGTCCCGCATGTTTCGTCCGTGGCGGAAGCTGAGCAGTGCGTTCAGGCGGCCCACTATGCGCCGCGCGGGCGGCGCGGTTTTTCGCGTACCGTTCGCGCCTACGACTACGGTATGCATCCGCCCGCAGAAGGAAAGCCCTTGCCCAGACCGTTGATCTTGGCCCAGATCGAGACTCTCGAAGGCGTGAACAACGCTCAAGCGATCGCGGCGGTCGACGGCATCGATGCGATTTTCGTCGGACCGTCGGATTTGACGTTCAATCTGAAAACGCGGGCGTCGACGAAATCCTATGAAACGTGTTTGTCCGAGGTGATTGCCGCAGCCGTCAGCATTGGCAAACAAGCGGGTATTCTTCTGCGAAATCTTGACGATCTCACGCAACATCAAACACGCGGTTTTACTTGGCTGGCCGTGGACTCCGACCTCGCCATCTTGCGAAAGGGTTTTCAGCAGATCGTCAATCGTAGCGTTCGTGCAAATGCGGATATCTGTCGTGGTCCGGGAAACCTTGACAACAGAGATGACGGAGATCGCAACCCCTCGCGATGGTGATGGAAAACACGAAATCAATTCGATTACGTAGCGACATGACCGAACTGCCGGTCGAAAATGGCAGACGTTCCTTGACAACTTGGTTAGCAGTAGAAGCTCTCGGCTCGATGAGCGCGCACCGCAAGTGTGATCGCATTCAACGCGAATGAGATTACAAGATCAACCCACGCGTTTCAGCGTAACGACGGGCAGATGTTTGTGGCCGCGATAGTAGCTGACGTCGAGCGTCAGTTTCACGCCGAGACTACCACGGACAAGTGCCCAAGGACGGGGACACGGCGAGCCTCGCGGCCACTTGGCCCGTGGCCGACGATTGGCGGGAGTACCGAAGGATAGCGCGTGCTTCGCGACGTGGCCCGACAGAGCCCGAGTGCGCGCAGGCCGATGCAGAGCGATGCAAGACGATGCAGATTCGACGTCACCACTTTGGGCACCTCAACCAGATAGGGCGTCCTAACTGACAACGAGCCAAAGCGTTACGTCGCTCGACAAGAACACTGGAAATGTGGTGCCCCAGTAATGGGGTTGCGGGTTCGAGCCCCGTGCCCTCCGCTTCGTAAGTTCTTTCACAGCATAGCATAACGGCGCGCAACCCGAAACCAGGCCGCCACTTGCGACGACTCTGGTACACTGCTTTTCGGTGCAAATCGGTGCCAACTGGCACCCGCCCGATGCGAGCCGTCCGGCACCATAGTGGGCACCTTTTCCAAGACTCGGCACCATAGTGGGCACCATTTCATGTGCGATTTATCGCGTCCCGACCTGGAGGATTTTGATAGGAAAGGCGAATTGACGGCGATCATTGAAACGGCTCCTGAGGGAGGCTATTGGGCCATTTGTCC
>JAEWUR010000351.1 GCA_023397045.1 Planctomycetota bacterium | reverse complement strand
GGAGGCAGTTGTCTCACCCATTATTGGCACGGAGGGCTCCTGATCCCATCTGGAACAGCATTTTGGCGGACTATGCCAAATGTTTCCCTCAGTCAGTCGGCTGGGAAAAGGCTGCAACACATTTGTTAATTGCCTATGACTATGAAGTGCGTCGGGCCGATGTTCCCACAATCGACCGCATGAAATATGCCCTCATGCACACGCTCAGGTGGGGTTGCAATGCACCATCGCATCCATTTCGTGGCTACCCTAACGACTTTGATTCAAAGCTCTTTGAGCTATGTCGGTTGGTCTTGTATCGTGGCGCAGAGTACACGGGTATCTTTGGTGCATTCACGTCGTATTGTCAGGGATTTGTCGAGATTGTCCAGAGCGACGAATGTTGTATAGAAGTCAGTGCGAATCCATCGTGGAAGGCATACGACGTGCTTGATCGCCGAATTGTATGGAAAAGCCAGCTTTCATCCTCCTGTTGTATTGACAAACTCCGCGATATTGCCCGAGAACGTAACCGTTCACACCCCGGGGTGATTGTTTTTTCGATAAACTGATCTGGACACGGACAAGCTTTTTGGCGACATAAAGGGCCATGTCGCCGAATATTACTGAGGAAATCATTGTTCGCCAGCCGCCGGAAGCCCAGGCGATCATTCGCGCGCTGTTGGCGGCAAACGCGGAAATGAAAGCGAGAATCGAGGAATTGGAACGGCAGATGAAGGGCAAAACGCCGCAAAACTCCTCGCTGCCGCCCAGTACGCAACATCCCCACGCTCGGCCGAAGCCGCCACAACGAAAGTCCAAGAATAAACGCGGCGGGCAACCCGGCCATAAGAAACATGAGCGATCCTTGATACCCACGAAAGATTGCCAAGCTGTGGAACCGCTCAAACCGGCCCAATGCCGACGCTGTGGGGCGAAGCTCGTCGGCAATGACCCTGCGCCGCTTCGACATCAAGTTTGGGAATTGCCCGAGATCAAGCCGATTGTTACCGAATACCAACGGCATCGGTTGACGTGTCCTTGTTGCGGCGAGGCGACATGTGCCGAACTGCCCGCCGGCGTGCCGCAGGGACAGTCGGGGCCGCGATTGCTGGCGTTTACGGCTTTGCTGATGGCCTACTTTCGTCAGAGCAAACGGCGTACGGCCGAGTTTCTCGGCACGCTGTTGAACCAACCGTGCTGTCCGGCGTTGACGGTGAAGATGCAAAACCAAGTCACCGAAGCGGTGCGACCGTCGTACGAGGAACTGGCGGCCCAATTGCCGACCGAAGAGCATTTGAACATCGACGAAACGGCGACCAAGCAAGAGAACGGCAAGGCGTGGCTGTGGACGTTCGTGGCCCGGCTGTTCACGGTGTTCGCGGTGCGACCGACACGCGAAGCCACGGCACTTAACGACTTCTTGACCGAGAGGTTCCAGGGCATTGTCACCTGTGATCGGGCGAAGATGTATTGGCAGGTGGGGCGTTTGCAATGGTGTTGGGCACATCTGCGGCGTGATTTTCAAGCAATGATTGACACCGGCGACAAGCGGGCAAAGTGGTTGGGTGTGCGTCTGCGCGCGGCCACCTGCGAGTTGTTCGAGCATTGGGCCGATTATCATGCTGGCGGGATCAGCCGCGCGGCGTTGGTTCGCCGCATGGGGCCGGTGCGTCGAAAAGTGGAGCGTTTGCTGCTGCGCGGAATGCAAAGCACGGGCAGCAATGCGCGTGGGACGTGCCGTGAATTGTACGAACATCGCGGGTGGCTGTGGACGTTTTTGCATCACGAAGGGGTTGAACCGACGAACAACGCGGGCGAACGGTCGTTGCGTCACGCGGTGATTTGGCGGAAGCTGTCGTTTGGGACACAAAGCGCTGCCGGTAGTTGCTTCGTAGAAACGATGCTGACCGTGATCGAAACCTGTCGCCAACAGCGTCGCAACGTTTTTGCCTTTGTCGCTGCCGCCGTTGAAGCCCATTTTACCCATCAATCAGCCCCCTCATTGCTCCCCAGGGTGTGAACGGTTACCCCGAGAACTGTCAAGAGGGTTTGAGACACTTGCACCACGAGAAATGACAGACTGGTTTCCTGATTTTGGTACATGTCGCAATCTACTGTCGCCCGTGGGCAACTTGTTACGAGAGGGGCTGGTATTGCCGTCCTCTTGGAGCTTTGACGGCATTCCGATTCTCACGATTCGGACATTTTGGAAGGCCGTCCTTACGTTGGCGCTCATTCATCTTGCGGTGGCATTCCGCCTAACAGGCGAGAAGCATGTTAAGATGATCCAACTCTTGACAAAGCCCCGAGATGTACTGATTGATTGGATCGCCGACTGCGTGGGGATTGAGAAGCGGACTGTCGGCCGATTGGTAGACCTTCACACATACGACCGTTCGTCAGATACGCCTGATATAGCGATAGCTCCATTCTTGTCATTGGGTAATGGACGGCTTGCTGCCAGTCCCTGGATGCTGACAAGCTCCTCATGGGAAAGAAACTTCTGTGCCCATGTGGCAAGAACACATCCACAACTCTATGGACCAACCGACCGCAATCTAGCCAAACACTTCGCCGGCGAATTGGTTGATATATTCAGAAAAGCCGGGTTCAAGGCAACCGATTCAGTGAAATTCGACCTTGATGGTGTCAAAGGAGACATCGACTTGCTTGTATGGTCTCAAAGTGAATCCTATGTGATGGCAATCGAACTGAAATGGATGATCGCGACGGCTGATTTCAAGGAGGTTCTCAATCGCGGAGAGAAAACATGTCTGGAGAAGATGCAAAATCAGTTACCGAAGTACCAAAAAGTGCTATCGGCTGGTGCAGGCGAGTTTGTAGCGAAAGCGTTCCACTTAAAATCTTGCCCGGCAATAGATGACTGGTCGTGCGGGATGGTGGTCCGCGGATTCGCTGGAACACCTCGTATTTCCGGGGAACCGCACTTCTTTATTGCTGACGGTCTGTTTGCCAAAGAAGTCGAACGCCACACATCGTTGAAAGACCTTAGCCAGTGGATAAAAGCCAAGTCATTTATCCCCAAGGAAGGTCAAGACTTTCAGATGTGTCCGGTTGAGATTACATCACCTTCTGGGATTAACGTGAAGTTCTGGGAGTATGAGGAACTCTGATGCAGAATAGTCTGTGGTAATGATTCCGTGCTGGCGCCAATGGTTGCCCGCAATGATAACGGAGACGCCACTCATGTCGATCATTTATGAACCTCGCGGCAAGGCACGCGAATACAGCGACTTGGCGGTGAACCTGTTCACCGGCTGCTCCCACGCCTGCCGATACTGCTACTGCCCGGCGGTCTTGCGGAAGACGATCGACGCATGGGCGTTCGACCCACAGCCGCGCAAGAACATCTTGCGGGAACTTGAGCGAGACGCGCGGCGGATGCAAGGGGACCCACGGGAAATCCTGCTGAGCTTTATGAGCGACCCGTACCATTCGGATGAAGCCGCCCGGCTCACGCGAGAAGCATTGCTTCTGCTGGAACAGTTTCATCTTCGCGTCCAGGTGCTCACGAAGGGCGGCCGTCGGAGCACCCAGGATTTCGACATTCTCGCTCGCAATGGCTGGAAATACGGCGCGACGATCATCTTTCTAAGCGAAAGTCTGCGCGCGCAGTGGGAACCGGGCGCGCCGCCAATCGCCGAGCGCGTCGAGGCGATTCGGGAAGCTCACCGGCGGGGAATTGTCACCTGGGTATCCGTCGAGCCGGTTGTGGACCCGAGTGAAGCGATCAAAGTCGTTGAAAGCCTCCGGGGCGATGTCGATTTCTGGAAGATTGGCAAACTCAACCACAACCGGCAGCGCGAGGCGGCCATTGATTGGCATCGCTTTCTGATCGACATTGAGACCGCTCTGGAAGGCCACCATTACCTCATCAAGAAAGATTTAGAGAGGTTCAGGAATACGCCGGAGACTTCGCATGGCACGTAATATGACTCGTGGGCAGGGCCGTCTTTTCGACGGTGGCGACTGTGCTGAGCCAGTCTTGGTCAGCGCGTGTTTGCTTGGCATTCCTTGCCGGTGGCATGGACGCAGACCGAAGAAGCGGGAGGAACTTATCCGGCGACTCAAGCAGCGATACGTTCTCGTGCCGATCTGCCCCGAGCAACTCGGCGGGATGCCAACGCCGAGAACGGGTGAAATGCTTCACGGCACGGGCGCTCAGGTGTTGGATGAGGGACTGCGAATCATCGCACCCGAGACGGGCGAGGACGTGACTCGGTTTCATGTTGACGGCGCGCGGTACGCTTTGGAAATCGCGGAAATCGTCGGCGCGAGACGGGCTTATCTCAAAGGCGGAAGCCCTTCGTGCGATCGGGACGGCGTGACGGGCGAAGTCCTCACTCGCGGCGGTGTCATGGTGATTCGAGTGGGATAGGATTGGCCATGTGTCAGAGCAGGCTTCTATTTGCTGAGGAAAACGCCCTCACCCCCGGCCCCTCTCCCGCGAGCGGGCGAGGGGAGGCCGGCAAGGGACTTTCGCTCGCCAGCCGGGTTCATCCGAAATATCGGCCGGTTTTCGAGAAGATGGGCGAGGAAGATCGTGCGGCGGTGGCGCTATACTTTCTGCCGCATGGATCGAAGAAGGATTTGTTAGAAGTCACTCGGCCGAGAGTCGTCAAATGGTACTGCCCATTTGCCGATCAGCGCGAGTTTCCATCGGGCCATCGGTATTCGATCAATGTGTACACGGGCTGCGGACACAAGTGCCGATACTGCTACGTCAACGGTTACAGTGCCCGACAGCCCGACTGCAAGAGTCGTTTTAGGCAAGATTTATGTAAGGATTTGGAGTCGCTGGAGGTCTTTGACGTTCCGCCCGCACCGGTGCATCTGTCGAATAGCACCGATGCGCTCCAGCCATTGGAGCAGGAGCATCGCCACACGCTTTTCACGCTGGAAAAGCTGGCTGAACACCGAAATCGGTTTACGACGGTCACGCTGTTGACGAAAAACCCGGCGGCGCTGGTGGATGACAGGTATATTCAGGCGTTGCGCCGTCTCAACGAGTTGCCGGCTGGTCATCCAATGCGGAAAAAAGGGGACAGGCACCATTTGCCGGAACGGCCCTTCGGGTGCTTCGCACAAATGGTGCCTGTCCCCTTTTTTTCGCCGCTTCGGTTGGAAATTTCGTTGGCATTCTTTAACGATGAGCATCGCCGGTTGCTTGATCCGGCGGCCCCGAGCGTCGAAAACCGGATGGAGGCGATTCGGCGGTTGTGCAAGGAGGGCCTGCCCGTCTTCTTGCGAATCGACCCGTTGTTCGCGCGCGATCCGTTGGGCGGCGACAAAACGATGGCCGATTTCGGCCTGCCGGACGTCCAGTCGATGAGCGATTTGGAGAGGTTGGTTGCTTTTGGCCATGAAGTTGGCATACACGGCATCATCTACTCCGTGGCCAAGATCACACGACCGCAGCAGGGCGGCCTGCCGCCGGTGATGGAGCAGATGAAGCGGGTGTATCAGCATTTCTCGGCGGAAGAACGACTGGCATTTCGTGGTGGTTCATGGCGACTGGGGGAGAACGTGGCCCAGGAACTGATCGTGGGACCGTTCCTGGAGATTTGTGAGCGATACTCGATGCCTGCTAAAGCCTGCAAGGCGAACCTGATCGCCACCCCCTAACCATTGCACTCCACCAGTGACAGCATAGCCCGGCGAATTGCCGCCGGCAGCATTGGCCAGACGGCTACAATTCGGGCCAATTCGGCCGCCAATACCCCCACGTCGGCAACTGCACCGGAATAGGGATTCGAATTCAACGATGTGCCGGGGCCCTTGGGAAACCGCAAGCGAATGACGGAATGCGTTGGATTTGACTGGCTGGAGGATAGACGAAACCAGCGCATTTTCGAATTGGAAGGCGTATTGCCTCTCATCTGGTTGCCGGTAGTTGTCGCGCCGGCTAACGATCGGATTCACTTGGGTCAGGCGGAGAGATGGTCTGGTCAGGTTGTCGCGTCGTCTCGTCATTGGCCGGCGGCGTCTTCGCTGGATCGCGGTGGTCGTCCGGCGCTCCACGCAATCGTTCGGCTGCCCCGTGGAGCGCATCGCCCGTCTTGTCGAGAATCTTGCCTCCGGCTTCTTCGGTCTTTTCGACGGCTTTTTGGGTTTTTTCTTTGAGGTCTTTCTTGTCGATGGTGATTGTTGCCTCATCCTTGGCGT